>JAICZO010000459.1 GCA_029057255.1 Muribaculaceae bacterium
CCATTTATATGGATTTAGATATTTCTAAATTGAGGGATTACTTCACTTCCTCGAAGTCGACGTCGGTGACATGGTCGTCGGGGTTGCCGCCGTTGTTGCCGGCTGATGCACCGCCGAAGTCCTGTGCGCCCTGCTGTTGCTGCTGTGCCTGGGCATTGAGGATGTCCTGCTGTACGGCACCGAATGTAGTCTCGATTTCTTTGATTGCGGCGTCGATTGCTGTGAGGTCGGCTGCCTTGTGAGCTTCCTTGAGTTTCGCTACGGCGCTTTCGATAGCGGCACGTTTGTCGGCGGGAATCTTGTCACCGAATTCGGCGAGCTGCTTTTCGGTCTGGAAGACGATGGCGTCGGCCTGGTTGAGTTTGTCGGCGCGCTCTTTTTCGCGTGCGTCGGCATCGGCGTTGGCTGCTGCTTCGTCTTTCATCCGCTTGATTTCGGCGTCGGTCAGACCGCTTGATGCTTCGATGCGGATGCTCTGTTCTTTGCCTGTGGCTTTGTCTTTTGCGGATACGTTGAGGATGCCGTTGGCGTCAATCTCGAATGTTACTTCGATCTGAGGGATGCCGCGGGGTGCGGGTGCGATGCCGTCGAGGTGGAACTTGCCGAGGAGTTTGTCGTCTTTTGCCATAGGACGTTCGCCCTGGAGTACGTTGATTTCGACTGAGGGCTGGTTGTCGGCTGCGGTGGAGAATGTCTCGCTCTTGCGTGTAGGAATGGTGGTGTTGGCTTCGATGAGTTTTGTCATGACGCCGCCGAGGGTCTCGATACCTACAGAGAGGGGCACGACGTCGAGGAGGAGGACGTCTTTGACGTCGCCTGAGAGGACGCCGCCCTGGATGGCAGCACCGATGGCTACTACTTCGTCGGGGTTAACGCCCTTTGAGGGTGCTTTGCCGAAGATTTTTTCTACCTGCTGCTGGATGGCGGGGATACGTGTCGAGCCGCCGACGAGGATTACTTCGTTGATGTCTGATGCTGTGAGGCCTGCGTCGCGGAGTGCGTCCTGGCAGGG
>JAICZO010000046.1 GCA_029057255.1 Muribaculaceae bacterium
TGCCCAGCAGGATGGTCACGATGTCGGTGAGGGCGTTGGAGGCTGTCTTGGCCAGACGGTTGGTCACGCCGCACTCGCGGAGGAGGTTGCCGAAGAAGAGCATGCCGAGCAGGGGTATGCCCGAGGGAACCACGAAGCAGGTGAGCAGCAGGCCGACGATCGGGAAGATGATCTTCTCGTTCTGCGACACGGCGCGGGCGGGCTTCATGCGGATCACGCGTTCGTGCTTGGTTGTGAGCAGCCGCATGATGGGGGGCTGGATCACGGGCACGAGGGCCATATAGGAGTAGGCCGACACGGCGATGGCGCCCATCAGGTTGGGAGCGAGCTTCGACGAAAGGAAGATAGCCGTGGGACCGTCGGCACCGCCGATGATGGCGATGGCACCGGCCTGGTCGGGTGTGAAGCCGATGGCGAGGGCTACCATGTATGCGCCGAAGATACCGAACTGCGCAGCCGCACCGATAAGCATGAGCTTGGGGTTGGCGATAAGGGCCGAGAAGTCGGTCATGGCACCGATGCCGAGGAAAATCAGCGGGGGGTACCAGCCTGCGGCCACACCGTTATAGAGGATATTGAGCACTGATCCTTCCTCGTAGATACCGATTTCGAGACCGGCCGACGCGTTGAAGGGAATATTACCGATAAGTATGCCGAAGCCGATGGGCACCAACAGCATGGGCTCGAAGTTCTTCTTTATGGCAAGCCATATGAAGAAGAGACCGACGGCCAGCATGACGAAGTTGCCGAACTCGGCGTTGGCAAATCCGGTCAGCTGCCAGAACTGAACCAGATTGCTGTAAATAAAATCACCGAATGACATAATGCTTATGCTTATTCAAGGGTGATGAGGACGGCATCCTGGAGTACAGAATCGCCGGGGTTGACGTTGATTGAAGCTACCTTGCCGTCACGGCCTGCGCGGATAGAGTTCTCCATCTTCATGGCCTCGAGCACCACTACGGTGTCGGCGGCAGAGACGGTATCGCCTACCTTGACATTGACCGAGATGACAACACCGGGCAGCGGAGCCACCACAGCGCCGGCGCCGCCTGCTGCGGGCTTGCTTGCGATAACTTTCTCGCCGGAGGCAGTGCGGGGAGCTGCCGACGGACGGGGGGTGCTCACTTTCACAGTCGCAGCCTTTGAGCGCTCGAGCTCTACCTTGTAGGGCACGCCGTTGACTTCGACCTGTGCGACGTTGTCGTCGATGTCACCGACAGCAACAGTGTAGTTGTTGCCGTTGATTTTATATTTGTATTCTTTCATTACGGTTGATGATTAGGGGTGTGGTGTTATTTGCGACGATGGTCAGGCACTTCGCGGAGACCGTAGATCTTGGAGCTCCAGGGCGAGTATGCACGCTTGACCTTGTTGATAGTGAGGATGGTGTTCTCGGCATCGTGTGTGTTGAGATGCTCGTGGAGTGCCATGACGATGGCTGCGATTTCCTCGCCCGAGTCATGGGCTGCGATATCGCTCTCCTTAGCTTCCTGGCGGGTGATGCCGTGCGAGCGGAACTTGTTCATCTTCGATACGGCACCGCCGATCTTGCCGATAGCATAGAAGCTGAGGCAGAGGAGCAGCAGGGCGCTGAAGACGATGCACATGGCCATGACGGTCATGCCGAAACCGTTCTCGTCGCGGTTGGCGAACATGTCGATCTTCGAGTTCTTGTCCTTGATGATGTTGGCGCTCGAGGGGGTGATGTAGTCGTTATCACCGCCTGTTCTGAGGCCCCATTCGCCGGCACCGTCGGAGGTGCGTGCCCACGACTGGTTGGGCAGCAGCGATGCAGGCACTGTCACTTCATCGATGAGGGTCTTGCCGTCGGCATCGTAGATACCGATCCAGTTGTCCTGACCGGGGATGAGAGTGAAGTTGGTGTGGAAAGTACCCCTGTTGGGCTCACCGTCGGTAAAGAACACCACGTGCTGCCTTTTGGGAATACGTGTGTTAACGTCGCCAAGGGGGATGGGGTACAGCGTGGGGTTGGCCGGGTCGTTGGTAATGAATACCTTCGAGATTTCGAGCGGAGCGAAGTTCGAGTTGAAGAGCTCGATCCAGGCGCTTGTGTTGCCGTACTCGTCGACAAGGCTGCTCTCGTTGACCACCATCACTTCGTTGATGCGGAGGGCGTCGCGGCTCTGAGCGCTCAGAGCGGGAGCCGCCAGCATCAGCAGGGCGAGGGTTATTGTTGAAAGTAACTTTTTCATAAGAGATTAAAGAGGTATGTTGCCGTGCTTCTTGGCGGGGTTGACAACCTTCTTCGTAGCGAGCTGCTGCAGTGCGCGGATGATGCGGAAACGTGTGTTGCGGGGCTCGATAACGTCATCGATATAGCCGTACTTGGCTGCGTTATAGGGGTTGCAGAAGAGTTTGTTGTACTCTGCCTCGCGGTCGGCGAGCACTTTGGCGGGGTTATCGCTTGCCTTAGCTTCCTTGGCGTAGAGGACTTCGACGGCACCTGCACCGCCCATAACGGCGATTTCGGCAGTAGGCCATGCGTAGTTCATGTCGCCGCGGAGCTGCTTGCAGCTCATCACGATGTGGCTGCCGCCGTAGCTCTTGCGGAGTGTCACGGTCACCTTGGGCACTGTAGCCTCGCCGAAGGCGTAGAGGAGCTTGGCGCCGTGGAGGATGACACCGTTGTACTCCTGGCCTGTGCCGGGGAGGAAGCCGGGGACGTCGACGAGAGTCACCAGAGGAATGTTGAATGCGTCGCAGAAGCGGACGAAGCGAGCGCCCTTGCGCGATGCGTTGCTGTCGAGCACGCCGGCGAGGTACTTGGGCTGGTTGGCCACGATGCCGACAGCCTGGCCGTTGAAGCGGGCGAAGCCGACGATGATGTTCTTGGCATAGTCGCGCTGCACTTCGAGGAACTCGCCGTTGTCGATGATGGCACCGATGACTTCGTACATGTCATAGGGGCGGTTGGGCGAGTCGGGGATGATTTCGTTGAGAGCGTCTTCGAGACGGTCGATGGGGTCGGTGCACTCTACCAGCGGGGGCTCCTCGAGGTTGTTCTGGGGGATGTAGCTGAAGAGCTTGCGGATGATCTTGAGGGCGTCTTCGCCGTCTTCTGCGGCAAAGTGGCACACACCGCTCTTCTGCGAGTGTACTTCAGCGCCACCGAGAGCTTCCTGGCTGACGTCTTCGCCGGTAACGGTCTTCACAACCTTCGGGCCGGTGAGGAACATGTAGCTGATGCCCTTGGCCATGATGGTGAAGTCGGTGAGGGCGGGAGAATATACGGCACCGCCGGCGCAGGGGCCGAGTATAGCGGAAATCTGGGGGATAACGCCCGATGCCATGATGTTGCGCTGGAAGATTTCGGCGTAGCCTGCAAGAGCGTTGATGCCTTCCTGGATACGTGCGCCGCCCGAGTCGTTAAGACCGATGACGGGAGCGCCCATCTTCATGGCCATGTCCATGACCTTGCAGATTTTCAGGGCCATAGTCTCGGAGAGCGAACCGCCGAAGACGGTGAAGTCCTGGGCGAATACATATACGAGACGGCCTTCGATAGTACCGTAGCCGGTGACAACGCCGTCGCCGAGGTACGATTTCTTTTCCTGACCGAAGTTGGTGCAACGGTGACGGACAAACATGTCAAGTTCCTCGAAGGAACCTTCGTCCAGAAGCTGTGCGATGCGCTCGCGGGCTGTGTACTTGCCGCGTTCGTGCTGTTTCTCGATGGCCTTCTCGCCACCGCCGAGGCGCGCTTCGGCGCGCAGCTCGATGAGTTCTTTTACTTTTTCAAGTTGGCTGCTCATTGTAAGATGTGAGATTATGACGAAAAGCCCTCGGGCACGGCAGGGGCCGCTCCGGGGCTTTTCTATGAGTAGTTTTTATTTCTTGTTGGGATCTTCGCAGAGTTCGATCAGTGTGCCCACTGTCGATTTGGGGTGAAGGAATGCGATGTTGAGACCTTCGGCGCCTTTGCGGGGAGCCTTGTCGATGAGTCGGCAGCCCTTCTCGTCGAGTTCGGCAAGAGCGTTTGCCACGCCGTCTTCAACGGCAAAAGCGATGTGCTGGATACCGCCGCGGCCACCGTTAGCTGCTATGAACTTTGAGATAGCGCTGTCGTCGGCTGTGCCTTCGAGGAGCTCGAGCTTGGTCTGTCCTACTTTGAAGAAAGCAGTGCGCACTTTCTGGTCGGCCACTTCTTCAATAGCGAAGCATTTGAAACCGAGCATTTTTTCGTAGAAGGGGATAGCCTCGTCAAGCGAGGGGACGGCGATGCCGATGTGTTCGATATGGGAAATGTCCATAATATTTGGTTTTATATTGATGAATAATCGGTGATATATAAGCACCAACGGGGCGCACGCCATAGAAGACATGCGCCGTCGGTAGGCTTGATGCGTGCAAATTTACGCAAAATGTTTTGCATAAGCCGCATGTTGTCTGTTTTTTTGATGCTTTGCGCGACTACTCCGCTTCATTCTCGATAGGCAGGTGACGGCGGAAGGCCTCGCGGAACGACACCATAGTCTCGGTCCATGCTATTTCGAGCGGGCGCATGCGTTCCTGGATGATGTCGAGGATGTCGGAGTTGCTGCGGGCATTGAGCTTGACGATAAGGTCATAGCGCCCTGTGACGATGTTGCACTCCGTGATTTCCTTAATCTTGGCTATCTCGTCGACGAGCTTGTCGATATCGGAGCCGGGCTTGGCACTGATGCCGAGATATGCCACTACATTGAATCCTATCGTGGCAGGGTCGATGTCGCAGTGCGAACCTACGATTACATTGTTGGCAAGCAGCCTCTGCACGCGCTGGTGCACGGCTGCGCCCGAGACGCCGTAGTCACGCGCTATTTCCAGATAGGGGGTACGGGCATTGTCGCACAAGGCATTCAGGATGGTAAGATCCAGTTTGTCAAAATATTGGCGTGGCATAGATAGTGTTGTGTAAT
>JAICZO010000460.1 GCA_029057255.1 Muribaculaceae bacterium
GGTCAAGGCCACTCCCGGCGTCAATATGGAGATTATCCTCAAGGAGAACACCACGGCCCTCGAGGAAGTGGTCGCCATCGGCTATGCCACCGTCAGGAAAAGCGACCTCACCGGCTCGGTGGAGAAGGTGTCGATGGAGGACCTCAACCGCGCCACTGTATCATCCTTCGACCAGGCGCTGGGCGGCCGCATCGCCGGCGTCCAGGTCGTGGCCTCGGACGGACAGCCCGGCGAGGGTGCCAATATCGTGATACGCGGCTCCAACACCATCTCCGATACCGCCGACGGCACACCGCTTTATGTAATCGACGGTTTTGCCACTGACGACCCCAACGCCGGCGCCATTAACCCGGCCGACATCGAGTCGATAGACGTCCTCAAGGATGCCTCCGCGACAGCCATCTACGGCGCACGCGGCGCCAACGGCGTCATTATTATCACCACCAAGCGAGGCACCGAGTCGGCGCCGAGAGTGTCCTATGAGGGTTCGGTCAGCTACCAGCGCCGTCCCAAAGGGCTGCGCCTGCTCCGCGGTCGCGAGTTCGTCGAGCTTCAGGCCGAGCTGCTGACCCCCGACGAGATGAACAAGACATACTTCTGCTATGACGAGGCCCTCGGCCGCTATCAGACCATCGAGGACTACGACACAAGGAAGTCGATAGACTGGCAGGACGAAGTCTTCCGCAACTCGCCGATGACCAACCACCATATCGCCATGAACGGCGGCACCAGGCATACCCGCTATTCGACAGCCGTGTCATACTACTACCAGGCCGGCACGATCATCAAGTCGTCCTACGAGAGTCTCAAGGCCCGCGCCACCCTCGACCAGTGGATATCACCTACGGTCAAGGCCGGCACAGTCTTCAACTTCGCCAACAACGTGTCGACGGGTTCGGCACCGACGCAGGGCGACGGCCAGTCGACACAGTATTTCCTCTATCAGGTGCTTGCCTACCGCCCCGTCAAATACCGCTCGACCGACGACTTCGAGGACATCGTCGACAACAACGGCGGCACATACCCCTACAACCCCGTCAAGACAATACGCAACTCCTACGAGAAGCTGCGCAACCGTCAGCTGTCGATGAATGCCTATCTGACATGGGACATAATCTCCGACCTGCAGTTCAAGGCCACTTTCGCCTACACGTGGCGTGAGGCCCGCACCGATAAGTTCTATAACAAAGACACTTATCTCGGCGACCCTGCATACTCGCCCTCAGGCTCCAACGGCAGCTTCGCTATCAAGGAGTGGAACAGCTGGAGCAACGAGTACACTCTCAGCTACCGCCACCGCTGGGGCGCGCACAAGTTCAACGGCATGCTCGGCATGTCGCTCTCGAGCAAGCAGATATCCAACGTCGGCGCCAAGAGCGTGCATATCCCCTGGGATGACCTCGGCATATGGGGCATCGACACCGGAACGGCACAGAGCATACTTGCCGACAACATCCTCGACCGCATGATGTCGTACTTCGGCCGCGTCAACTATGACTTCAAGGGCCGCTACCTTCTCACAGCCACAGTGCGTGCCGACGGCTCCTCGCGCTTCTCCGGCAACAAGTGGGGCATCTTCCCCTCGGCATCAGTAGCATGGCGTATCATCGACGAGCCGTTCATGGCCGCCGCGATGGGATGGCTGAGCAACCTCAAGCTCCGTGTCGGATGGGGCGCCACCGGCAACAACGCCACCCGCGACATATACCCGTCGGACCTCCTCTACTGGGGCGGCGAGAACTATCCGTGGAACAACAACCTCAACCAGGCCATATACATCCTGCAGATGGCAAACCGCAACCTCAAGTGGGAGACGACATACCAGACAAACATCGGCCTCGACTTCGCCCTGTGGAACAACCGCATCAACGGCTCGGTCGACATCTACGACAAGGACACCCGCGACCTGCTCCTCTATGCCGACGTCTCGCCCTCGATAGGCTTCACCCAGGTCCAGCAGAACATAGGCAGCATCTCAAACCGCGGTCTCGAGATTACGCTCAACGGCACCGTCCTGCCCGGCAGACACGGACACGTGAAGTGGACTTCGAGCTTCAACATCTCCTTCAACAAGAACAAGGTGACGGGTCTCTCCGACGGTCAGGAGAGCCGCATGGCGGGCATCCGCTACCCCTCGATACCTGACCTGTATATATGCAAGGTAGGCCACCCGCTGTCAGAGATGTACGGCTATGTCTACGACGGCGTCTACCAGTACTCCGATTTCGACGAGGTGTCGCCCGGTGTCTTCCGACTCAAGGATGGCATCCCCGACAACACCAACGACCGCGCCAACATCCGCCCCGGCGACCCCAAGCTGCGCGACATCAACGGCGACGGTAAGCTCACCACCGAGGACCGCACCATCATCGGCCACGGCCTCCCCGTGCACACCGGCGGCTTTATCAACAACTTCGAGTGGAAAGGCTTCGACCTGAGTGTCTTCCTGCAGTGGAGCTACGGCAACGATGTCATC
>JAICZO010000461.1 GCA_029057255.1 Muribaculaceae bacterium
GGGTACTACGCCCTGGAGGTTGAATGTTGCGGGGCCGCGGCCGTCGGTGCTGTCGAATACTTCGCCGTTGATGTGTTTGCCGGTGTAGTTTACGATTACTGTCGATGTTTCTTCGGGCTTGGCGCCTTCGCCTTCGTTCTCGATGATGTATGAGAGGCCGCTGTCGGTGGTCTTGACGTCCTTGCCTTCAGCTTTGAGGCTCTCGACGTATTCGTTGCCTGCTTTGCCGTTTTCTACTGCTGTGGGTTCGGCTGCTTTCTCAGCTTCTTTGGCTGCGCGTGCTTTCTCTTGTGCTGCTGTGTAGAGTGCCTGGAACTGTGCTGCGCGCACCTGTACTTGCTCGAATGAGATGGAGTCGGCCAGGAATGCCTGTTTGAAGGCTGTCATTGTGGCGGCTTTGTTGAGTTCGACGCCGTGGTGTTCGAGCTGCTGCATCTCTGCCATCATCTGGAGTGCTACCTGCATGCCCATGCGAGTGTTGCGGCTGTCGTCGGCGCCGAATACTATCTGCATGCCGCGGAGGAATTCCTGCTTTGCGTTTTTGTCGGTGTCGTCGAACTGTGCGTAGTCGCTGTAGAGCATCGAGCCTACGTAGTCGCCGTATGCGACGGAGAGGGAGTCGTTGGTGCTTGTGTCGCAGTTGCCGTCGGCGCATTTGTCGCAGCTTGTTGCGGCGAGTGCGAGGAGGGCGCATGCGCCCATCATAAATTTCTTCATAAGAGTTATGTTTTTTATTTGATTTCTAATAGTGTGATGTCAAACTCGAGCGCGCAGTCGGGCGGTATGACTCCGGGTATGCCTGCTGTTCCGTAGGCGAGGTCCGAGGGGATGGTGAGTCGGTATTGTCCGCCTGTTTTCATGAGCAGCAGGCCTTCTGCGATGCCGGGTGCGAGGTCGCTGACGGCTGCTGTCATCGGTTCTTCGTCGGGGTTTATGTTGTCGAATACCGTGCCGTCGGGGAGTATGCCCCGGTATCGGATTGTGACGGTGTCGGCTGATGTGGGTGTCGCGCCTGTGCCTTCCTCGATTACTTCGAAGACGAGTCCGCTGTCGGTGACTGTGGCACGGGGTCTTGCCGCTGCTGCAGCGAGGAACTGTGCCGATTCGGCCACGGCGCGTGCCGACATTGCGGCGTCGATGGCTTCGTTGGCTCGGCGGTGGGCTGCCGCGTCGTATGGTAGGGCGAGTTGTTCGATGACCATGCGCCGTACTGCCGCTGTGTCGCATCTGACGCCTGTCGCTATCAGGTCGGACAGGGCGTTGTCGACGGCGAGCTTGATGTTTGATGCGACAAATACGGCGACTTCCCGGTCAAGGTCTTTGTCCGAGCTCTTGACC
Organism: Muribaculaceae bacterium; assembly: GCA_029057255.1. Classification (GTDB taxonomy): domain Bacteria; phylum Bacteroidota; class Bacteroidia; order Bacteroidales; family Muribaculaceae; genus CAG-873. The sequence continues at coordinate 1,339 of JAICZO010000461.1, forward strand.
GGAGTCTCCGCATTTGCTTGTAGGATTATCGCTGCCGCCGCAAAGAGCGAGCAGAGACGTCTTGTCATTTGCCGATAACCTTAATGAGTTCGACGTCGAAGATGAGGGTCTGGTTGGGGCCGATGATGCCGCCTGCACCCTGGGGGCCGTATGCGAGCTGCGAGGGTATGAACAGACGCCATTTCGAGCCTTCTGTCATGAGCTGCAGGGCTTCTACCCATCCGGGGATGACCTGTGTGACGCCGAATGTTGCGGGTTCGCCGCGGTCGACGCTGCTGTCGAATACGGTGCCGTCGATGAGTTTGCCGGTGTAGTGTACTGTCACCTGGTCGTCGGCCGAGGGGTGAGCGCCTGTGCCTTCCACGAGCACTTCGTACTGCAGGCCGGAGGGAGTAGTCTTGACTTCGGTGCGCTTGCCGTTTGCTTCGAGGAACTCACGGCCGGCCTTTTCGTTTACTTCAGCCATGGCTGCCGCTTCCTGCTGCTGCTTCTGCTGGAGTTCGGTGAAGAATTCGTTTATTACTTTCTTTGCTTCGTCGAAGCTCATTTTGGGAGTCGCACCGTTGAAGACGGCGGCGACGGCGTCGGCGAAGTCCTGTACGTTTATCTTGTCAATGCCGGAGGCACGGAAATTGTGGCCCATGCTGAGACCGAGAGCGTAGCTCAGACGGTCAAAATCTTTATTTTCCATAATTATGTCAGTTATATGTCATCGGCAAAGTTAGGCATTTTTGCCCGAATAGCCAACGTAATAACAAAATAAAGGCACAACAAGTTTTGCGCGTCTGATTTGCAAATGTAAACTATTGAAATGTCCGCCCCGAGTCCGTAACACGACCATAAAACAGATTGTTGATAACTTTTTGGGGATATGTTCGAAACTTTTTCAGTTTCGATTTGCAAATTACGTGCTATAGCACTAACTTTACACCCTCTAAAGCCGCGTCGGAGACCAACTCTCTGTCGCGGCCGCTAACAGATTATGAATCAGGAAGTATACCATATCCCGGCTTTGTTGCCGCAGACCATCGCCGCGCTCGACATCCGTCCCGGCGGCATCTACATCGACGTCACCCTCGGCGGCGGCGGCCATTCGCGTGCCATAGCCTCGCTGCTTGGCGACGGCGGGCGCCTCTACAGCCTTGACCAGGACCGCGATGCGATAGCCCGCGCCTTCGCAGACCCGCACTTCACGCCGGTGCACGGCAACTTCCGCTATCTCGAGAATTATACCGATTACTTCGGCATCACGGGCAATGTCGACGGCATCCTCGGCGACCTCGGTGTGTCGTTTCATCACTTCGACGACGCCTCGCGCGGCTTCTCGTTCCGTGCCGACGGGCCTCTCGACATGCGCATGAATCCTTCGGCCTCGCGCACTGCCGCCGATATCGTTGCCACGGCCGATGTCGACGAGCTGACATCGCTCTTCCGCATCTACGGCGAGCTCAAGCAGGCTCGCAAGATAGCGCAGACACTTGTGTCAGCGCGTCAGGGTGCCGGCATAGCCACCACCGGCGCTCTTGTCGAGGCCGTGTCCAGGCATATCAGTCCGGCCAAGGAGAAGAAAGAGCTGGCGCAGGTGTTCCAGGCGCTGCGCATCGCCGTCAACGGCGAGATGGAGGCGCTCGAGAGCTTCCTTGACCAGTCGGTGAGGGTGCTTCGTCCCGGCGGCCGCCTCGCCGTCATCACCTATCACTCGCTCGAAGACCGCATGGTCAAGAACTTCATGCGCACCGGGCGCATCGACGGCGAAGTGGAGAAGGACCTCTTCGGCCGCAGCTCCTCGCCTATGAAGCCTATAGGCTCCAAGCCTGTCGTGCCCGACGAAGCCGAGATAGAGTCCAACCCGCGCAGCCGCAGCGCCAAGCTGCGGGTGGCCGAGAAAGTTAACTGACACAAGCGCTATCACAATGGGAATTATTCATAAGATAGGCAGCGGTGCGAGAGCCGTCATCCAGGGCGATGCCGTGTCGAGCAAGTTCTTCATGGAGCACTTCTTCGCCACGTCGTTTGTGCTGATGGCGTGCATAGCGATGATTGCTCTGCGCTTCGAGTGCGCCACCAGTCAGAACACCGTCGACCGCCTCAACCACCAGATCAACGTCATGAGCACCGAGAAGCAGAAAGAGCGCTCGCTCTACATGACCCTCACCCGCGAGTCGGCTATGCTGCATCTTGTCGACTCCCTTCACCTCGGGCTTACCGTGCCCGACCGACGCCCTGAAATAGTAAACGTACACTGAGATAACAATGGCAAAAGAATCCTCCTCAGCCCCTAACCGCCGCAACACCGACGACCGTATCAGCCCCAGCCATGCATTTGTGGTGGGGCGTTTCGGCATTATCTTCGCCATCACGGCGATACTTGCCGTTGCCATTGCCGTCATGCTTGTGCGCACCACCGTCGTCAATGCCTCGGCGTGGAACCGCATGGCCGCCTCGACCCTTGCCGACAGCGTCGTCATCTACCCCCAGCGCGGCGAGATTCTTGCCTCCGACGGCTCCATCCTCGCCACCAACCTATACTATGTCGACATCATGGTCGACTTCCGCGCCACCCGCTTCAAGATTGCCGAGTTTGTCGACTCCATCCCTATGATTGCCGACAGCCTCAGCGTCTACTTCCCGCGCTACTCCCGCAAAGAGTGGGAGCGCAGGCTCAACAAAGCCGTCGAGCCTCCCAAGTCGAAGCGCACGCGCAACTTCGTCATCGCCAAGGCCGTCCCCGACGAGATGCTGCGTAAGGTCAAGACCTTCCCCTTCTTCCGCGCCTTCCGCCGCAACAGCAACTGTACAGGTCTCAAGAGCGACCTTGTCATGAAGCGCTCCTATCCCTTCGGGCGCATGGCCAGGCTCAGTATCGGCCGCGTGGGGCAGCTCTCCTACGACCCCGAAGTGCACGGCCGCTCCGGTCTCGAGCGTGCCCTCGACACCCTCCTCTACGGTGTGCCCGGCGTCAAGCGCAAGGTAGTGTCGACCCGCGGCACCCGCTACGCCGAGGAGCTGCCCGCCATAGACGGCTACGACGTCACCACCACCATCGACATTACGATGCAGGACCTGCTCGAGGCCGAGCTGGGTGAAATGCTGCTCAAGTCGCATGCCGACTGGGGCACCGCCATCCTCATGGAAGTGGCCACCGGCGACATCAAAGCCATCTCCAACCTCGAGCGCGACAGCACATCGCGCACCCCGCGCTGCATCGAGGCCCTCAACCGTGCCGTCCAGGCCTACGAGCCCGGCTCGGTCATGAAAGTCATGACCATGGCCGTCGCTCTCGAGAAAGGCTTCGGCAAGCCCGTCACCCGCGAGCTGCCTATCGGCCACAGCTTCGCCTATCTCGGCAAGCGCCCCATCAGCGACACCCACTCTCCCGCCTCCCTCCCCATCAGCCGTTTCATAGAGTACTCATCGAATATAGGCATGGTGAAGATGACCATGCCCCACTACGATGGCGACCCCAACCGCTTCAAGAAAGACCTGGCCGAGTTAGGATTCTTCGACCGCTTCAACACCGGCATCGCCCGTGAAGTGCCGCCTTACTTCCCGACAGTGAAGAACAATGTCGGCGGCAAGCTCGACCTGTCGCGCATGGTCTTCGGCTACTGCACGATGATACCGCCGCTGTATACCTGTGCCTTCTACAACGCCGTTGCCAACGACGGCCGCTTCGTGCGCCCGCGCCTCGTCAAGGGTCTGCGCACCCCCGACGGCCGCGACTCGGTCATCCCCGTGTCGTATGTCAGGGAGCGCATGATGTCGTCGGAGAACGCGGCACTGCTGCGCAAGATGATGCGCGGAGTAGTGTGGGAGCAGGGCGGTACCGCCAAGAGCCTGCGCAACGATGTCGTCGAGATTGCCGGCAAGACCGGCACTTGCAAGATAGCCCTCGAGGACAAGCGCCCCCGCTACGACAAGAACGGCAAGAAACTCGACCTGCCCCCCTTCAAGGGCGGCTATCTCGAGGGCCACTACCGCGTGACCTTCTGCGGATTCTTCCCCTACGAGAACCCCAAATACACCTGCATAGTGCTCATCAGCGACCCCAAGGTGCCCTACCGCGGCCCTGCCGTCAGCTCGGGCGTGGTGCTTAAAAACCTTGCCCTCAAGCTCTATGCCCGCGGACTGCTCTCCGAAGACCCCACCTTCGCTGCCGAGAGCGGCGAGAAAGGTCCCGGCCCGACAGTCTACTCCTCCTTCAACACCGCCCGCAACGCCACGCTGCACTCCGACCTGCGCCTCGGCGCCACGCGTGCCATCCGTCATCCCGAGCCATCGGCAGGAGCCGGCACCGTGCCCGACGTCAAAGGCGTGAGTCTGCGCGAGGCCCTCGCCACACTCGAGGCCGCCGGATATGCCGTCAAGTTCGAGGGCGTCGGCTACGTCTATGCGCAGAACCCCGAGGCCGGAGCCAAGGCCGTGCCGGGCACAAGAATACACCTTGCCCTCAGACATGACTGACGGGTGCGAAAACACAAGAACACAAGACAATGGACCAGTATAACGATAACCAACGAGAGACGTCCGAGGTCACCCTCGAAGTACTCCTTGACTCAATAGTCGCCGACAGCCGTCGCGGCACCCTCCCCGACGACACTGTCATCACAGCCATCACCGCCGACTCGCGCCAGGTCGTGCCCGGCGCCCTCTTCGTGGCCGTGCGCGGCGTCGAAGTCGACGGCCACCGCTTCATCGGCAAAGCCATCGAGGCCGGAGCCGTGGCCGTGGTAGCCGAAGAGCTGCCCGACAGCCTTCCCGAGGGCGTCGCCGGCATCGTCGTATCAGAGAGCCGCGTCGCTCTCGGACATCTTGCGTCGCGCTTCTACGGCGACCCCTCCGACGAGCTGACACTCGTCGGCGTCACCGGCACCAACGGCAAGACCACCATCGCCACGCTCCTCTACGAGATGGCACGCATGCGCGGTCTCAAGGCCGGCCTGCTCTCGACAGTGGCCAACATCATCGACACCACCTCGATACCCGCCGAGCATACCACCCCCGACGCCGTCATGCTCAACCGTCTGCTGCGTCAGATGGTAGATGCCGGATGCACCTTCGCCTCTATGGAAGTGAGCAGCCATGCCGCCGACCAGCACCGTATCGCCGGGCTGACCTTCGCCGGAGGTATCTTTACCAATCTCACGCGCGACCATCTCGACTACCACAAGACCTTCGACGCCTACCTGCAGGCCAAGAAGTCGTTCTTCGACATGCTGCCGCCCGAGGCCTTCGCCCTCACCAACGCCGATGACCGCAACGGCGAGGTCATGCTCCAGAACACCGCCGCCCGTCCGCGTGCCACCTACTCCGTGCGCGACCTTGCCGACTTCAGAGTGCGTCCTGTCGAAGAGCGCATCGACGGCATGCTCCTTGACTTCGACGGCACCCAGGTCGAGACACGCTTTGTCGGCCGCTTCAACGCCTCGAATCTCGCCGCCGTCTATGGCGCCGCCATACTTCTGGGCGTGCCGCGTGAGGACGTGCTTATCTACATGAGCCGCCTCGTGCCCGTCGCCGGACGTTTCCAGCCCTTCCGCTCGGCCGACGGTGTGACAGGCATCGTCGACTACGCCCACACCCCCGACGCCCTTATCAACGTGCTCGACACCATCCGCGATGTGGCCGGCGACGCACGCGTGATAACAGTCTGCGGAGCCGGAGGAAACCGCGACAACGGCAAGCGCCCCCTCATGGCCCGCGCCGCCGCCGAGCGCTCCGACGTCGTCATACTCACCTCCGACAACCCCCGCAACGAAGACCCCGTGGCCATCCTCGACGAAATGGCGGCAGGTCTCGACCACTCGCAGCGCGCCCGCACCGAGATCATCGTCGACCGTGCCGAAGCCATCAGGCACGCTGTCGCCATAGCACAGCCCGGCGACGTGATACTGCTTGCCGGAAAGGGCCACGAGACCACGCAGACCATCGGCGACCGTGTGCTTCACTTCGACGACAGAGAAGAAATAAGCCGGGAGCTCGCCGCCCGCGGCAAATGAACCGTCACGACATCAACAATATAGAAAGCAACGATGCTGTATTCAATCTTTTCAATGCTTCAGGAATCCGGTTTTCCCGGAGTGCGCCTGATGAATTATATCACATTCCGCTCCGGCGCAGCCTTTGTGCTGGCGCTGCTTTTCGCCATCTTCGTAGGACGCTCCGTCATCAACCGCCTGCAGAAAATGCAGGTCGGCGAGATTATCCGCGACCTTGACCTTGAGGGACAGCTCAAGAAGACCGGCACCCCGACCATGGGAGGCGTCATCATCATCGCCGCCATCGTCATACCCTGTCTGCTTGTCGGCAATCTCACCAACCTCTACATGCTGCTTATGCTCCTCGCCACCGTGTGGTTCGGCCTGATAGGCTTCCTTGACGACTGGATGAAGCTGCGCAAGCACAACAAGGACGGCATCAAAGGCAAGTACAAGATCATAGGCCAGGTAGGCATAGCCCTTGTCGTGGCCGTGACGATGAATCTCAGCCCCGAGATGACCATCGTCGAGAACTCCGAGGTCATCAGCGCCGAGACCAACCGCGTCGAGGAAGTCATCTATCACAGCACCGACATCAAGTCGCCCCAGACCACAATCCCCTTCGTCAAGAACAACAACTTCAACTACTCCTGGCTGACATCGTGGATGGGCGACTATGCCGAGACAGGCGGCTGGATTGTCTTTTTCCTCATCACCATCTTCCTTGTGTCCGCCACCAGCAACGGCGCCAACCTCAACGACGGCCTCGACGGCATGACGGCCGGACTGTCGGCCATCGCCGGAGTAGCGCTCGCCGTTATGGCATACCTTGGCGGCAACATCATCTACTCGGCATATCTCAACATCATGTATGTGCCCGCCAGCGAAGAGCTTGTGGTCTATATGTCGGCCTTCGTCGGCGCCCTCATCGGCTTCCTGTGGTACAACGCCTCGCCGGCGCAGGTGTTCATGGGCGACACCGGCAGCCTCACCCTCGGCGGCGTCATAGCAGTCTTCGCAATACTTATCCACAAAGAGCTGCTGCTGCCCATCCTGTGCGCGCTCTTCTACATCGAGGACCTGTCGGTCATACTGCAGGTAGCCTACTTCAAGCGCACCGGCGGCCGCCGCATCTTCAAGATGACGCCGCTGCACCATCACTTCCAGAAAGATGCCGGCCTGGTCGACGCCCTCATACAGCGCCCCCTCAGAGCCATCCCCGAGCAGAAAATCGTGACCCGCTTCTGGATTATAGGCATCATACTCGCCGCCATAACATTCGTCACACTGAAGATCCGTTAAACACACCTTATATATAATATATAATGGAAAAAATCAACACATCGCATCCCCGCCGCCTTGTAGTGCTTGGCGCGGGCGAAAGCGGATTCGGCGCCGCCATCCTCGGCAAAGATCTCGGCATGGATGTATTCCTGAGCGACAGCGGCAGCATCGCCGAGCGCTACCGCAGCCGCCTTGTCAGCGAGGGCATAGCCTTCGAGGAAGGCGGGCACACTATGGAGCGCATCCTCGCCGCCGACGAGATTGTCAAGAGCCCCGGCATACCCCTTGACGCCCCCGTCGTGCTCGCTGCCGTGGCCAAGAACATCCCCGTAATCAGCGAGATTGAGTTCGCAGGGCGTTTCACCGACTCCAAGATGGTGTGTATAACAGGCTCCAACGGCAAGACTACCACAACGATGCTCATACACCATATCCTGACCCGTGCCGGCATCGATGCCTCACTGGCCGGAAACATCGGCAACAGCCTTGCCTACCAGGTAGCCCGCGACCCGCACAAGGTATATGTCGTGGAGCTGAGCAGCTTCCAGCTCGACAACATGTACGACTTCAAGGCCAATATCGCCGTGCTGCTGAACATAACCCCCGACCATCTCGACCGCTACGGCTACGTGATGCAGAACTACGTCAACGCCAAGTTCCGCATCCTGCAGAACATGACACGCTCCGACGCCTTCATCTTCTGGAAAGATGACCCCGTCATCAGCGAGCAGCTGCGCCATGTATGCACCGAAGCGCGCATGCTGCCCTTCTCGGAGCACCGCGAGGAAGAGTCGGCCGCATACATCGACGCCGAGAACGAGCTGATATTCAACACTCCCGGCGGCACATCGCTGTCGATGCCCCGTGCCGACCTTGCGCTCAACGGTCTGCACAACGTGTTCAACTCTATGGCTGCCGGCCTGTCGGCATGTATCTGCAACGTGAGCAAGGAGGACATCCGCGCCGCGCTCTCCGACTTCTCCGGAGTGGAGCACCGTCTCGAAGCGGTGGCCGACATCGACGGCGTGCACTGGATCAACGACTCCAAGGCCACAAATGTCAACTCGTGCTACTATGCCCTCGAGGCCATGAAGACGCCCACAGTCCTCATCCTCGGCGGCAAAGACAAGGGCAACGACTACTCCGAGATACTCCCGCTGGTAAAAGACAAGGTCAAGGCCATTGTGGCCATGGGCAAGGACAACGCCAAGATTGTCGAGTTCTTCAGCGGACAGGTACCCGAGATTGTCGACACCCACTCGCTTGCCGACGCCGTCGAGGCTTGCCGCCGTCTTGCCGTCAGCGGCGATACAGTGCTGCTGTCGCCCTGCTGTGCCAGCTTCGACCTTTTCTCGAGCTACGAGGACCGCGGCCGCAAGTTCAAGGACGCTGTCCGCAGCCTTATAAAATAACCACCTCTATCCCGCATATACGATGGAATACTCTCTTCATGAAGGTACCGCAACAGCTCCGGCCGACACAACCGCCACCGCCGAAGTGAAGCCCCGCGTGCGCACCGACCACCATATCTGGGGCACATACATCCTGCTTGTGCTCGTGGCGCTCGTCGAGCTTTTCTCCGCCTCGATACAGGAGGTGTCGGACAACAGCATCTTCAACCCCGTGCTGCGCCACGGCGGATTCATCGCCGCCGGCCTGGTACTGATGCTGCTGCTGCAGAAGATACACTACCGCCACATCTACCGCGCCATACCCTGCTTTGTGGTGCTGTGTATAGGCATGATGCTGGCCGTCAGGGTCGTGGGCACCGAAGTCAACGGCGCCATGAGGGCCATACGCATTGCCGGAGTGCCGGTGCTGCCGGCTGAGTTCATGAAGCTCGGCGCGGCTCTGGGCATGGCATGGATTCTCACCAAGAACCAGGTCAAGGGGCGCCGCGACGTCACCCGCAAGGGCCTGTGGCTCTGCATGGGATTCATGGGCGTCTGCTCGGCGCTGCTCTTCTCGCAGGGTCTGTCCAACACTATCGTCGTCGTCTGCATCTGCTACTCGATGATGCTCGTCGGCGGCATGGGATGGCGCAAGTTCATGACGGCCGTCGCCATAGGCGTCGTCGTGGGCGGTCTCGCCCTCGGCCTCAAGACAGCCGTGAAGAAAAACGTGCCTCTCACGCCCCAGCAGGAGAGGGTGATAACACTCAACAAGGAGGGCGGCGACGAAGGCCGTGCCGACGGTCGCGGAAATGTGTGGCGCGAGCGTGTCAAGCAGCACTTCCGCGGCGACAAGCACAAAGGCCCCTTCACGACCGAGCACCAGCAGGAGTACCTCAGCTACATAGCGCAGGCACACGGCGGTCTCTTCGGCGTCGGCATAGGACGCTCGCGCGAGAACGCACGTCTGCCGCTTGCCTTCTCCGACTATATCTTTGCCATCATCATCGAGGAGTTGGGCCTCTTTGTGGGGCTCGGCATACTTGTGTGCTATATGTGGATACTGGGGCGCAGCGCCAAGCTGACGATGCGCTTCAAGCAGACCATGCCCGGAGTGCTCGTCATGGGATGCGCCTTTGTGGTGGTCTTCCAGGCCCTGTACCACATGGCCATTGTCTCGGGCGTGTTCCCCGTCTCGGGGCAGCCCCTGCCTCTGATATCGAAGGGAGGCATCTCGGTCATCGCCACATCGCTCGCCTTCGGCGTCATGCTCAGCGTGGCCCGTCATGCCGTGCGCACCACCGACACCAAGGCCGAGCAGCGTCAGGAGCAGGAAATTCTGCCCGAAGATGCCCGCAGTGTAAACCCTTCGATAACCGACGTTGTTGAAGAATAAAATACTACGATTATGAAAAATGACAATAAAGCCGGGCGGCAGGCGAGAGCGCTGAGAGTGCTCATCAGCGGCGGAGGCACCGGCGGACACATATTCCCCGCGCTGTCGATAGCCGATGCCGTCGAGCGCGAGTTCCCGGGCGCCGAGATTCTCTTTGTCGGTGCAGAGAACCGTATGGAGATGCAGCGTGTGCCTGCGGCCGGTTACGACATAGTCGGCCTGCCCGTGTGCGGCTTCGACCGCAACCGCCTGTGGCGCAACTTCGGTGTGATTGTCAAGCTCTTCAAGAGCATGCGCATGGCACGCCGCATAGTGCGCGACTTCAAGCCCGACGTGGCTGTCGGCGTGGGCGGCTATGCCAGCGGCCCCACACTCAAGGCCGCGCAGCGCGCCGGCGTCCCGACCGTCATCCAGGAGCAGAACTCCTATGCAGGCGTCACCAACAAGCTGCTTGCCTCACGTGCCGACCGCATATGCGTGGCATATCCCGGCATGGAGAAATTCTTCCCTGCCGAGAAGATTGTCATGACCGGCAACCCCGTCCGCAAGGCCATTCTCGAGCCGGGCATGACCCGACAGGAGGCCAAGGCCAAGCTCGGCTTCGACCCCGACATGCCGCTCGTGCTTGTTGTCGGCGGCAGCCTCGGCGCACGCACGCTCAACAACGCCATGCTCAAGGCGATAGACTCCGGCGAGGCCGCTAAGGTGTCGTTCGGCATCATGTGGCAGTGCGGCTCGCGCGACCGCGCACGCTGCGAGGAAGCTGTCAGGGACACGCTGCCCGACAACGTCCGTCTCTCCGAATTCATATCCGACATGGCGACGGCCTATTGTGCCGCCGACCTTGTGGTGTCGCGTGCCGGTGCAGGTACCATCAGCGAGCTCGAGCTCCTCGGCAAGCCCGCCGTGCTCGTGCCCTCGCCCAACGTGGCCGAAGACCACCAGCGGCATAACGCCCAGGCCCTGGCCGAGCGTGGCGCCGCCGCAATGGTGCTCGACATCGACGCCGAGGCTCAGCTGTGGCGCAACATATGCACCATAGTCGAGAATCCCGAGACTCTGCGCCTGCTGTCAGAGAACATCTCGGCTCTGGCACTGCGCGACAGCGACAGGCAGATTGTCAACACCATAGCAGGCCTGCTCAAGAACAGAGAAATGAACCAATGACCAACAGATGAATCCCGAAAGAGTATATTTTGTAGGCATCGGCGGCATCGGCATGGCCGCCCTTGCAAGATACTATATGTCGCTCGGCCTTCCCGTGGCCGGATATGACCGCACCCCCACACCCCTGACCGCCGAGCTCGAGGCCGAGGGCGCCGCTGTCAGCTTTGCCGACAGCATGGACGCCGTGCCCGAGGCATTCCGCCGGGCAGAGGGCACACTTGTGGTGTATACGCCCGCCGTGCCCGCCAGCAATGTGCCGCTGTCGTTCTTCCGCAGCGAGGGCTTCGACGTGCGCAAGCGTGCCTACGTCCTCGGACAGGTGACCCGCAGCAGCAAGGGCCTGTGCTTCGCCGGCACCCACGGCAAGACCACGACATCGTCGATGGCGGCGCATGTGCTGCACAGCGGCGACACCGGATGCAACGCCTTCCTCGGCGGCATCCTCAAGGGCTACAACAGCAATCTCATGCTCTCGGCCACATCGCCCTACAGCGTGATAGAGGCCGACGAGTACGACCGCTCCTTCCATCAGCTCACACCCTATATAGCCGTCATCACGGCCACCGACCCCGACCATCTCGACATCTACGGCACCGAAGAGGCATACCTTGAGAGCTTCGCCCACTTCACAAGCCTCATCCGCCCCGACGGCGCCCTTGTGGTGCACACGGGTCTCAAGCTCGTGCCCCGTCCTGCCGAGGGCGTGCGCGTCTATACCTACGGCCGCGGCGACGGAGACTTCCACGCCGCCAACGTCCGCACCGGCGACGGCACAATCTTCTTCGACTTCGTCTATCCCGGCGGTGTCATGACCGACATAGAGCTTGGCGTGCCTGTCGATGTCAATGTCGACAACGCCGTGGCAGCCCTCGCTGCCGTATGGCTCACCGGCACACTCACCGAGGAGCTTGCCCGGAAGGCCATCTCGACCTACCCCGGTGTCGAGCGCCGCTTCGAGTTCCATCTCAAGGAGAAAGGCCCGGCCGGACGTGCCGTCATCGACGACTATGCCCATCACCCCGACGAGCTCAGGCGCTCGATCGAATCGGTGCGCGCCCTCTATCCCGGACGCCGCCTCACCGTAGCCTTCCAGCCTCATCTCTACACCCGTACGCGCGACTTCGCGCCCGAGTTCGCCGAGGCACTGTCGATGGCCGACGAGGTGCTGCTCATCGACATCTATCCCGCCCGCGAGGAGCCTATCGAGGGCGTCACGTCGAAAATAATCTTCGACCGCATAAAAATCGACGACAAAGTGATGATTTCTAAGGAAGATTTTGTCGGTACGATGAAAAATCGTAACTTTGAAATCCTTTTGACCGTGGGCGCGGGCGACCTTAGTTTCGAGGTTCCCCGGCTTGTGAAAGAAATAGCGACCGATGAGTAGACAGTCCGTTCTGATGTGTGTCCTTTCTATTGTCATGGCAGTGTATATGTGCTTTGCCATGACCGTTACGGCACGCATGTCTGACAAAGACACACTCACCGGAATGGACGTGCGACTCTCCGACCCCGACTCGCGCTTCGTCAACGCGCGCGATGTCGTCATCGAGACAGGCATCGACCCCGACACACTCTCGCGCTGCCTGCGCCGCGACTTCGACCTTCGCTCTCTCGAGGAGCGCCTCAATGCCTCCGACAAGCTGCAGGACGCCAACGTCACCATCAGCTCCAAGGGGCGGCTCAAGGTCGATGTCACGCCTATGGTGCCCGTGGCGCGTGTCTTCGAGCCGGGCAAGCCGTCATACTACATCAACGCCACGGGCAAGCGCATCTCCGCCGAGCTGCGCTACCATGTGGACGTGCCTGTGCTCGTGGGCACGTTCGACAGCGTCTACCCCGCCCGCAGGCTGCTCCCTCTTCTCGACTATATCGCCACACACCCCAAGGCCGGAGCCATGGTGGCGACCGTCACCCAGGAGCGCGACGGCAACATCATCCTCGTGCCCAACATCGTGGGGCATGTGGTGAACTTTGGCGACACGTCGCGGGTGAGCGAGAAATTCGCACTCCTGCGCGCATTCTACCGCAGCGTGGCACCCTCGAAAGGCTGGCACACATACGACACCATAGCCGTCAAATGGCGCGGCCAGGTCGTGGCGACACGCCGCAACAAGGCCCTGCCGCCGCTCCCGCTGCCTACAGTCGAGGAGCAGACAGGTGTCCTCGACATAAATGACAACGAAACCGTGGCAAAAGCCTCTGACGAGGAAAATGCCTGATAAAATACCATACGTCTCTTCTTCTTTCACCCTCCAAGCATACAGGCAATGGAACCAAGAACAATCGTCGCAATAGAAATAGCATCGTCCAAGATAAAAGGTGCAGTCGGCGCCGTCGGTCCAGACGGCAAGATGACTGTGCTCGCTGTCGAGGAAATACCCGGCATCAATAACGTGCGCTACGGCCGCATACAGAACATCCGAGAAGTATCGGGCGCTGTCAACGAGATTGTGCGCCGCCTCGAGAACGCTCCCGGTGTGGCGCCGCGGAGAGTCAGGGCGATGGCGGTCGGCATAGGCGGACGCTCGCTGACGGCCGTCCCCGCGAAGGCCGCCCTCAAGTTCCCGCACGAGTGCGAGATTACCGAGAGCCAGGTGCAGCGACTGATGTTCGAGGCCACACGCGACTTCATGGGCGACAAGAACATCGAGGCCACCGTGCCCCGCATGTTCTACGTCAACAACGCCGCCATGAAAAAGGCTGTCGGTACCTACGGCGAGACGCTCAGGGGCGAATTCATGCTGCTCACCTGCGGCAAGGAGACGCGACAGAATCTCGACCGACTGAAGTTCGACACCGTCGACCGCGACGATGTGCTCTATGTGCTGCGTGCCACCGCCGTGGCCGACCTCGCCCTCACCGCCGACGAGCGCGAACTCGGCTGTGCACTGGTGGACTTCGGCGCCGAGACCACAACGGTGTCGGTATACAAGGACGGCATGCTCGCCTTCCTCTGCACCATACCGATGGGCTCGCGCCTCATAACGCTTGACCTTATGGCAGGCCTCGGCATCACCGAGGAGGCTGCCGAAAACTATAAGCTCACTCTCGGCACTCTCGCCGATGCCGCCCGCAAGGGTGAGAGCAACCCCAACGCCGACGAAGTCAACGACTACGTCCGTGCGCGCGCCGGAGAGATTGCCGCAAACATCCTCAACCAGATAGAGCTGTCGGGCTACAACGCCGAGACTCTGTCGAATATCGTGCTTGTCGGCGGCGGTGCCAAGCTGCCCGACTTCGCCGCGCTCCTCGGCAGCCAGTGCAAGCTGCCCGTCCGCGTGGCCTCGATGCCCGGCGACATAGCGTTCCGCGTGGCAGGCCGCAACAATGCCGACAACATCGACATCGTGGCGCTGCTCATGGCCGCCGCACGCCGCCCCGAGTGGTCGTGCCTGACCGTGCCCGCGCCTCCGCGCCCCGAGCCTGTGGCTGTTGTGGCCGATGTCGACGACGAGGACGTTGTCGAAGTCGACGACGAGGAAGAAATCGAGGAAGAGCGCCCCGAGCCTGCCCGTCACGCCGGCCCGCGCAAGCCCCCGTCGGAGGACGACGATGACCTGCTCGATGACGACGATGACGAGGAAGAGGAGGAAAGCGGCTCGACACGCCGCCGCGGACTCGGCGGTTTCTTCCGCTTCAAGCGACGCCACGACGAAGAGACTGCCCCTGTCGAGGATGACGACGAGGACGACAGCGACGACCCCTTCGGAGGCGACGAGGCTGACGACGACGAGGACGATATCGTCGAGAACGACGACCACTTCGTGCAGACAAAGAACCGCCTGAGCAACATCCGCGACAAGTTCATCAACATCTTCAAGAGCGAGGATGCCGACGACGACAATTACTGATTCCACAAGATAATACACGACTCTCCTTACCCCCTATATAAACAAGACAGATCATGACCCCTGAAGATCCCAATCTCATAGAACAATACCACAACTCTCCCGACGGCAGTGTGCCCGATGCTCCCGGCATTATCGCCATGGGTGTCGGCGGCGGCGGATGTAACGCTGTGGCATACATGCACAGCCAGGGTGTGCGCGGCGTCGACTTTGTCGTGCTCAACACTGACGACCAGGCTCTGAAGCCTCTGCCTGTGGCAACGAAAGTTCTTCTCGGCCCGAAACTCTGCGGAGGCTTCGGTGCGGGAGGTAAGCCTGAAGTAGGCGAGGCTGCGGCGCAGGAGAGTATACCCGAGATAGAGAAGCTGCTGACACCCAACGTCAAGATGGTGTTTGTCACCGCAGGTATGGGCGGCGGTACCGGTACAGGCGGCGCTCCCGTAGTTGCCGGCGTGGCCAAGCGCAAGAAGATTCTTACCGTCGGCATCGTCACTATACCCTTCTTCTTCGAGGGCATGAAGAAAATAACAAGCGCCATCGACGGCGCCGCAAGGCTCCAGCAGAATGTCGACGCCATGCTCGTTATCAACAACGACCGTCTCGGCACGATATACCCCAACATGGAGTGGAGCGAGGCCTTCACAAAGGCCGACGACATCCTCACCACGGCGGCGCGCACCATCTCCGACATGGTGACCACGCTTGCAAATATCAACATTGATATGCGAGACGTCGATAC
Organism: Muribaculaceae bacterium; assembly: GCA_029057255.1. Classification (GTDB taxonomy): domain Bacteria; phylum Bacteroidota; class Bacteroidia; order Bacteroidales; family Muribaculaceae; genus CAG-873. The sequence goes on from JAICZO010000461.1 coordinate 17,145, forward strand.
CTGTCTGCGCGACGGCCGCACAGCCCTCATATCGGTGGGCTACGGCGAGGGTCCGCAGGGCACCCGCATGACGCAGGCAATCAAGAACGCGCTGCACTCGCCGCTGCTGTGCGACACCGACATCATGTCGGCCAAGGAGCTGCTCTTCGCATTCTATATCTCGCACAAAATCGATCCGCCACTGAGCGTGACCGAGGCAACCGAGGCCAACCGCCTTGTAGAGGAAATCAACAAGCATGTCCACATCAAGTTCGGATGGGGATACGACGACACCCTCGACAACAAAATCAAGTTCACCATCCTCGCGTCGGGCTTCGACGTGTCGGTGGAGACCGGCGGCTCGCGCATCGAAGTCATCGAGGGCAACCATCAGGAAGTTGTCGAAGTGGAGAAGAACGTCGACGAGCGCATCGCCGCGGCATACGGCAAGGACAAGGTCGAGGACTTCACCCGCCGTCAGGAGACACAGAACTACTTCGTGCTCACCCCCGAGCAGCTCGACGACGACGAGGCCATAGACATGGTCGAGAGCTCGCCCGCCTTCAAGCGCGACAAGCGCAAGGCTGCCGCCTCGATGCACCGCAGCGAGCAGGCACGCCAGCTGTCGCAGCAGTCCCGCCAGGGCGACGCCGACCATCAGCAGCCGCAGCGCGACAATTCCGCCAACCGCATATTCTTCTCGGCAGATGACCGCTAAGCCTCGCCTTGTCATATCGTCGGGCGCCGGCATCAGCGCCGAGAGCGGCATATCGACCTTCCGCGATGCCGGAGGCCTCTGGGAGCAGTATCCGGTGATGGATGTCGCCAGCGCCGACGGCTTCGCCCGCAATCCGGCTCTTGTGCACCGCTTCTACAACGAGCGCCGCGCAGACCTCGGCAAGGCGCGTCCCAACCGCGCCCACGAGATTCTGCACGAGCTTGAGGAGGACTTCGACGTCTATGTCATAACGCAGAACGTCGACGACCTTCACGAGCGTGCCGGCTCGACAAAGGTGCTGCACCTGCACGGCGAGCTGATGAAGGTGCGGGCAGTCGACAACCCGTCGCTGCTCTTCCCTGTCGGGTATGACACATGCACCACGCCCGACACTGTCATCGAGGGCCACAAGGTGAGGCCGCACATCGTCTTCTTCCAGGAGGCGGTGCCTATGTTCGAGCCTGCGACGGAGATTGCCGGCTCTGCCGACATCTTTGTCATCGTGGGCACGAGCCTGGCCGTGTATCCCGCCGCCGGGCTGCTGCACTATGTGCGCGCCGGAGTCCCCGTCTACTATATCGACCCCAGGCCGTCGCCCGTTCCCGCGGGAGTGACAGTCATACCCCTGCCTGCCACCGAAGGCATGGCAGAGCTTGCACGGATACTGTTAAAAGACCGCAGATGAGACGTTTCCTTGCCCTTGTGCTGTCGTGCGTCATATGCGCAGCAGCCATCAATGCCGTGGGCGACAAGCCCGGCCGCTATGTCGACGCTCTTGACCTCCGCGTCATCAACAAAGGCTTCGACGACACCGAGCGTACCTACTCGCGCCTCCCCGCCGTCCTGAAGGACAGCGTCAGGCCGTCGCTGTGGGACCGCCAGCAGTGCTCGTCGGGCATCGCCGTGCGCTTCGCCACAAACTCGTCGAGTATAGGCGTGCGCTATCAGCTGCTGCTTGACTTCCACATGGTGCACATGGCCGACACCGGCACCAAGGGCACCGACATATATGTCTTCGAGGGCGACTCGGTGTGGCGCCACGCCAATACCAACCGCCCCAAGGTCAACAACCCGCAGGAGAAGATTTGCGAGGCTGTCTATCTCAACAACCTCGATACCACCCGCATGACCGAGTACATGATCTACTTCCCGCTATATGACGGCGTGGAGTGGCTTCAGGTCAAAATCGACGAGGACGCCCGCATAACGGCAGGCGACCCCGCCGTCATCGACCGCCGCAAGGTCGTGGCATATGGCACGAGCATACTGCAGGGCGGATGTGCGTCGCGGCCCGGCATGGCCGCCACCAACATACTGTCGCGCGAGCTCAACTGCGAGGTGGTCAACCTCGGCTTCAGCGGCGACGGCAGGATGAACGACTGCGTGGCCAGGGCTATGGCCGACATTGATGCCGACCTGTATATCGTCGACCCGGTGCCCAACTGCACCGAGATGATGTGCGACACGCTCACCTACGGCTTCGTCAACATCCTGCGCAAGGCCCGGCCCGATGTGCCCGTGGTCATGGTGGAGGGGCCTATATACCCCTACGCACGCTATGACTCACATTTCGGCAGCTACCTGCCGGCAAAGAACGCCGCTTTCAGACGCAACTACGAGAGGCTGAAGGCGGAGAACCCCGACGGAATCTATTATGTCGATTCTGTCAATCTGGACGGTGTCGAGGACGACGGCACTGTCGACGGCATACACCTGACCGACCTCGGCTTCAGGCACTATGCCGACAAGTTACGTCCGGTATTGCAATATCTATTAAAAAAGGAAAAGTAAGATTATGGCCAACTGGTTTGAATGTAAGGTAAGATACGACAAGCTCCAGGAAAACGGAGCCGCAAAGAAAGTGACAGAGCCCTATCTTGTGGACGCACTGTCGTTCACCGAGGCTGAGGCCCGCATAACAGAGGAGCAGCGCCCTTTCATCTCGGGTGAGTTCCAGGTGTCGGCTATCAAGCCCACCAAGATTGCCGAGATTTTCTGGGACGAGACCGGCGACAGATGGTACCAGGTCAAGGTTGCTTTCATCACCATTGACGAGAAGACCGCTGTCGAGAAGCGCTCGATGTCGCTCATCCTCGTGCAGGCCGCCAACTTCAAGCATGCCGTCGAGAACTTCGAGGAGGGCATGAAGGGTACGATGGCCGACTACGAAATTGTACAGGTCACCGAGACGCCTATCATGGACGTCTACAAAATGAAAGTCGTAGAATGATAGCCGAGGCTCTCGACAAGATACGCTCCACGCTCCCTCAGGGCGTGGAGCTTGTCGCTGTGAGCAAGTTTCATCCCGTGGAGGCGCTCGCCGAGGCATATGCCGCGGGGCAGAGAGCTTTCGGCGAGAGCAGGGTACAGGAGCTGCTGACAAAGATTCCGGAGCTGCCCGCCGACGTGCGCTGGCACTTCATCGGACACCTGCAGACCAACAAGGTGCGCGCCCTCGTCGGCACACGCCGCATAGCTCTGATAGAGAGCGTCGACTCCGAGAACCTGCTCCGCATCATCGACAGCGAGTCGGAGCGCGCCGGTGTGGTCAGCAATGTGCTCATGCAGGTGCATGTGGCGCAGGAGCAGACCAAGTTCGGATTCCTGCCCGACGACCTGCTCGACTTCTTCCGGCGCCGCGCCTTCGAGTCGCTCCGCGCCACGCACATATGCGGCATCATGGGCATGGCATCAAACACCGACGACACCGCCCGCGTGCGTGCCGACTTCGAGGCCATCGCCGCGCTGCGCCGCCGCATTCTTGACATCGCTCCCGACCTGCGCGGCTTCGACATCGTGTCGATGGGCATGAGCGACGACTACCCCCTCGCCATCGAGGCCGGCTCGACGCTTGTCCGCGTCGGTACTGCCATCTTTGGCGAAAGAGAGTGATGAAACTGCATGATTTGTTGCTATAAGTTATGATATTGTTTGCAGAAATGCAAATAAAATTGTAATTTTGCAAATCGACATTTCACAAAGGAGACAACTATGGAATCACAGCCTGACCGACTTGACATGCCGGCCGCAAGTGCCGATGTCCTCGACCGTATCCGCTATCTCATCCAGCTCACCCGCAACACCCAGGCAAGCTTCGGCAAGGCCATAGGTGTCGATGCGGCGAGCGTGTCGCGTGTGCTCGGCGGCCGTACGGCACCCTCCGAATCATTCCTCAACCGCATCGTGGTCAATCTCGGCGTGTCCAAGAAGTGGCTCACCGAGGGCACCGACGTGCCTTTCCCGCGCAGCACGGCCGACCGCTCTGCCCGAGGCGAGGGCGCGCCGGTATACAACATCGACGTCACCGCGGGCAAGACATCGCTCAGCCGCATGTTCACCGACGAGCGCATCGAGGGCCGCATGAGCCTGCCGGGCCTCAACCCCGACAATCCTATCGTGCGCGTCAGCGGCGAGTCGATGATGCCTGTGCTCACCCCCGGGTGCTATATCTCGATACGCCCCATGAGCCTCGACGCGCCCATATCGTGGGGCAGCATATACGTGGTGGTGCTGCCCGACTTCCGCCTGGTCAAGTATATACGCCGCAACCCCGACCCGTCGATGGTGACCCTCAACAGCGCCAACCCGGCTTACGACGACATCGAAGTGAGCCGGAGCGATATCGAGGGCCTGTACCTTGTCGAGAAAGTCATAAACATACAGTAACAGTCCGATGTCAGCTCTGCATAACCCGCTGCCCGCCTGCTATATGGCCGGCAGGCTCGAAGCCGGATGCGACGAGGCCGGGCGAGGATGTCTCGCCGGGCCGGTGTTCGCCGCCGCAGTAATCCTCCCCGACGGTTTCTCGCATCCGTGGCTCAACGACTCCAAGCAGCTCAGCGAGAAGCGCCGCATGGAGCTGCGCTCCGTCATCATGGAGCAGGCTGTGGCATGGGCTGTGGCCCGTGTCGACGCCGACGAAATAGACCGCATCAATATCCTCAACGCCTCTATCGAGGCCATGCACCGCGCCCTCGACGCCCTGACCGTGCGCCCCGGAGCCGTGATTGTCGACGGCAACCGCTTCAAGCCCTACCGCGACCTCGAGTGCACTACATTCGTAAAGGGCGACGGCCGCTTCGCCAATATCGCCGCCGCATCGGTCCTCGCCAAGACCGCCCGCGACATCTTCATGCTCGAGGCCGACGCCGACTATCCGCAGTATGCCTGGAAGATAAACAAAGGCTATCCCACGGCCGCACACCGCGAGGCCATCATACAGCACGGCCCGTCGCCCCTGCACCGCATGACATTCAAGGGCGTCAAGGACATAAACTCATAGCTATGGAAGAAGCAAAGCAGAATAAGACTATACTTGTCACGGGTGCCTCGACAGGCATCGGTGCCGCCGCCGCGCGACGTTTCGCCGCCGCCGGATGGAACGTCATACTGGCCGACATCAACCGCGAGGCGGGCGAGGCGCTTGCCGCAGAGCTTGGCGACTGCGCCCTCTTTGTCCTTGCCGATACCCGCGACCGCAGCGCCGTCGAAGCCGCCGTTGCCGCCGGCATCGCCTGCTTCGGACGCCTCGACAGTGTATTCGCCAACGCCGGCATACACCGCCGCAACCGTCTGCTCGACATCAGCGACGAGGAGTTCGACCTCGTGGTCAAGACCAATATCTACGGCACTGTCAACACCCTCCGCGCCGCCGTGCCCGCCATCATACGCTCGGGCGGCGGCACTGTCGTCATCAACTCCTCCGACCAGGCATTCATCGGCAAGCCCGGCAACTTCGCCTACGGCCTTACCAAAGGCGCGCTCGCGCAGATAACGCGCACCCTCGCCCTCGAGCTGGGGCCGGAGAAGATACGCGTCAACGCCGTGTGCCCCGGCACCGTGCGCACACCCCTGGTCGACAGCCTCTTCGAGCGCGTCAGCGCGGCGGGCGACACCACCCCCGACGAGCTGTGGGCCGAGGAGAACGCACTCTTCGCCCGCGGCCGCGCAGGCGAGCCGTCGGAGATAGCCGAGCTTGTCTACTTCCTCGCCTCCGACGTATCGTCGTTCTGCACCGGCGGTCTCTATCTCGCCGACGGCGGTCTTGTCGCCGGCTAAACCAACAGCCGCCCTTTATTGTTAACATTGTATAACAATAAGGCGGGAAAATTACGGGAAATTTCGTAACTTTGCACCTGCGGAAAACGCCCCACTTCTATGATTGAACGTATCGTAATAATTGACAACGTAGACCCTATCTGCTTTTATGGCGTGAACAACGCCAACATGCAGCTAATCAAGAATCTGTATCCCAAGCTGAGGATTTCGGCCCGCGGCTCGGTGATACGTGTCATAGGAGAGGAGAGCGAGACGGCCGAGTTCGAAGCCGGCATAAAGGAGCTGAGCGCCTATGCCGAGCGCTACAACACCCTCACCGAGGACGTTATTCTCGACATCATCAAGGGCGACGGCCCCAAGGAGAAGAAAAGCGACGGTGCCATCATCTTCGGCATCAACGGCAAGCCTATCTCCGCACGCACTCCCAACCAGGCTAAGCTCGTCGAAGCTTTCAACGGCAATGACCTTACATTTGCCCTCGGCCCCGCCGGTACGGGCAAGACATATATCGCTATCGCTCTTGCCGTGCGCGCGCTCAAAAACCGCGAGGCACGCAAGATTATCCTCTCGCGCCCGGCGGTAGAGGCCGGCGAGAAGCTCGGCTTCCTTCCCGGAGACATGAAGGACAAAATCGACCCCTATCTCCAGCCGCTCTATGACGCCCTCGAGGATATGATTCCGGCGATGAAGCTCAAGGAGTATATGGAGACGAAAGTCATCCAGATCGCGCCGCTGGCATTCATGCGAGGCCGCACTCTCAACGACGCCATCATCATCCTCGACGAGGCGCAGAACACCACGACTCACCAGATAAAGATGTTCCTGACCCGCCTGGGCATGAACGCCAAGATGATCATCACCGGCGACGTGACGCAGATCGACCTGCCACACAAGACACAGTCGGGCCTCGTGCAGGCGCTGAAGGTGCTGCACGATGTGCCGGGAGTGGCGCTCGTCGAGTTCGGCAAGAAGGACATCGTGCGCCACCACCTCGTGCAGCGCATCGTCGAGGCCTACGAGAAGCATGACGCACTCGAGGAGCAGGCGCGCAGAGAGGCCCGCGAGAGTCAGGAATAATAAACTTAAAACAAACCACATCATATACATCACGGCAATGACACTCACAAGCACAGACTTCAAGTTTCCCCATCAGAGCGCTCCCGTCTATCACGGCAAAGTGCGCGACGTCTATTCTATCGAAGGCGACATCCTCGTCATGGTCGCAACCGACCGCATCTCGGCCTTTGACGTAGTGCTCCCCAAGGGCATACCCTACAAGGGTCAGGTTCTCAACCAGATTGCCAACTACTTCCTTGACGCTACCGCCGACACCGTCCCCAACTGGAAGCTCGCGGAAGTCGACCCTATGGCCACCGCCGGTGTGCGTTGCGAGGGTTTCCGTGTTGAAATGATTATCCGCGGCTATCTTGCAGGCAGCGCATGGCGCGAGTATGCTGCAGGCGCACGCGAGATATGCGGCGTCAAGCTCCCCGAAGGCCTCCGCGAGAACGAGCGTCTCCCCGAGCCCATCATCACCCCCACCACCAAAGCCGACGCCGGACACGACGAGAACATCTCGCGCGAGGAAATAATCGCGCAGGGCATCGTCGACGCCGCCGACTATGAAGTCATGGAGCGCTACACCCGCGAGCTCTTCGCCATCGGCACACGCATGGCTGCCGAGAAGGGTCTTATTCTCGTCGACACAAAGTACGAGTTCGGCAAGCACAACGGCAAGGTGATGCTCATCGACGAAGTGCACACCCCCGACTCGTCGCGCTACTTCCACGCCGACACATACAAGGAGCTCTTCGAGGCCGGCAAGCCCCAGCGTCAGCTCTCCAAGGAGTTCGTCCGCCAGTGGCTGATGGAGAACGGTTTCATGGGCCGTCCCGGCGAGACTGTCCCCGAGATGACACCCGAAGTATGCAAGGCAATCTCCGACCGCTACATCGAGCTGTACGAGCATGTGACAGGCCGCAAGTTTGTCCCCGCTCCCGAGGCTGATGCCGCAGCGCGCATCGAGAAGGGTGTACTCGACTTCATGTCAACCCTTTCGCTCTGAGCCGCTGTGCCCAAGGTAGAAAAGATAAACCCATATCACGGCGACAGCCGTGCCAAGAACGAGCAGGTACGCTCGATGTTCGATGCCATTGCCCCGGCTTATGACTTCATGAACCGGGCAATGACTTTCGGGCTTGACCGTCTGTGGCTGCGGCGTCTTGTCGACGCCACAGCACAGGCCTCGCCCGCCCGCATCGTCGACCTTGCCACCGGCACCGGCGACGTGGCCTTCGCCCTGGCGCGCCGTATCCCCTCGGCTCGCATAACGGGCCTCGACCTGTCGGAGGGCATGCTCGACAAGGCGCGCGCCAAGGCCGCCGGCCTGCCGTATGCCTCGGGCATAAGCTTCATGCAGGGCGACTGCCTCGCCACGACGCTGCCCGAAAGCTCGACCGACGCCGTGACCATCGCCTATGGCGTGCGTAACTTCGCCGATATCGCCGCCGGATACCGCGAGATGTACCGCATCCTCCGCCCGGGCGGCAAGCTCTGCGTGCTCGAGCTCTCGGCACCGACGGCAGCACTGCCCAAAGCGCTCTACAAGCTCTACACCCGCACGCTCATACCCCTTGCCGGGCGCTTGATGTCGCATGACCCGCGTGCATATTCATATCTCCCCGAGAGTATCGCCGCCGCCCCGCAGCGGCACGACATGACGGCGCTGATTGAGGCGGCAGGCTTCAGAGACGCGCGATTCAGAACCTTCACATTCGGTGCCTGCACACTTTATACAGCCGTTAAATAGCCTTGTTTAAGTAAAAAACGACTATGAAGCATTTTATCGTAAAACACATCACATTTGCAATACTCACTACTCTGACCGCTTTCTCCGCAGGAGCGCAGGCCATGTTCTTCAGCTCGGCAACAAAGCCCGACAAGCAGCAGACAGTGGCTGCCGCAGTCGCCGCCGACAGCGTCGCAACAGGCGCGGTGCGTACTGTCGAGCAGATCGACGCCTATCTCGCCGCTGCCGACACGATGGCTTACGACACTCTTGTGGTCATGCGTCCGCTGCCGCAGTCATTCTTCGGCCCGGTGGTCTTCGAGCAGTTCGAGTTCGCCGACACGGCATCAGTATTCACTCCCGACTACTCGGGCAATCCTTCGCTCCGCTGGATCGAGGAGGAAGTGGCTATGAACCGCAACCAGAAGCGCTTGCGCCGCAATCTCTTCCACAGCCATCCCGAAGTCATCAGATATAACATCGACATGCTCCCCGAGGCTCCCAAGCAGTACCATGCCGTCGTCAACCCCGAGGACCACACCATCGAGATACGCGAGACAACTATCGAGGTGCCCGCAGCTCCCACAATAGCTGCTACCGAAGTGCAGAAGCGACACTGGATACGTACCTTCAACGCTTCGCTGCAGTTCTCGCAGGCATATGTGTCGCCGAACTGGTACCAGGGCGGCAACAACAACCTTAACATGCTGGCCAACATCTACTATAACGTGAAGCTCAACCCCGAGTACCATCCCCGTCTGCTCTTCGAGACCACGGCTCAGTACAAGCTCGGCATGAACAGCGCACCCGACGACAGCATCCACAACTACAGCATCTCCGACGACCTGCTCCAGATAACATCGACTTTCGGTGTCAAGGCTGCCAAGAGATGGTACTACTCGCTGACGGGCAACTTCAAGACACAGCTCCTCAACTCCTACGAGAGCAACTCGCGCACACTGCGCTCGTCATTCCTCTCGCCCTCGGAGCTTACTGTCGGTCTCGGTATGACCTACAACTACGCCAACGCCAAGAAGACCGTGACCTTCGACGCTTCGATAGCACCGCTCTCGTACAATATGAAGACCTGCGTCAACAGCCGCATCAACCCCACGTGGTACAATATCGACGAGGGCAAGAAGATGTCGCACAACTTCGGTTCGAGTGCCGAGCTTAAATTCTTCTGGAAGATAAGCTACAACATCAACTATACGTCGCGTCTGTTCGCCTTCACCAATTACGAGTCGGCGCAGGCCGACTGGGAGCACAAGCTCGCCTTCGACATCAACCGCTTCCTGACAACTCAGATCTATTGCCATATCCGCTACGACTCTGCCACTCCCCCTTGTGACAGCGAGAAGTGGAAGAAGCTGCAGGTCAAGGAGATTCTCTCGATAGGATTCAGCTATAAATTCAGCAGCCTCTGACCACGCGAGCGATGAAACAGCCATACACAGGAGATACAGCCACGACCCGCAGGCCGTCTGTATCTCCTGTGTCTTTTCTGCTCCTTGCCGCTGCGGCGCTGTGCCCCGGAGCAGCGGCGGCCCCTCCCGCGGTCATTGATGTGGAGACCGTCGTGCCCGTCCGGGCTGACGCCTCTTCTCCGGCAGGCGTGTGGAAGGCAGGCGACGGCGGGGCATTGTTCGGCGTCAGGCCCCTGCCCGGCTATGACGGCAGCTTCGAGCTTTTCATCGTCGACTCCCCCGACTACACCGTGCTGCCGGGAACAGTCTTCGGCACCATGCGGACGACAGGCCGTGCCGGTGTCTATGACGCGCGGCTTGCCAAAGGCATAGGCCCGGCCAGAGGCCTCCTGGGGCAGAAGAGCCACAACTGCATCATAGAGCTGTCGCAGGACTGCTCGTCGCTCGTTTTCCGCAGCTACCGACGGGGCAAGACCGTCAACATCCTCAGGCTGCTGCCATATCTCTTCAGGCTGTCGGTGACCGATGTCGACACGCGCCCGGCAGGAATCGACGGAGCGCGTAGGGTGTCGCCCGAGCCTCTGCCTCAATCAGTGACATTATGAAAAAATACATCGCCATAGCAAGTCTGCTCTGCATTGCCGCCGCGGCCATGACCGCGCAGCGCACCACCCGCCGTAACCTTCGCCCGCAGCGCGAGAGTGCTGTCGCCCTCGAAGAGCCCGCCGACAGCCGCCTTGACACCCTCGTGTCGTTCGCTCCGCACACTGTCGACATCAACGGCTATGACAAGCCTCTGCGCTCGCGCCGCGAGACATTCTTCGTCACCAACAACGGTGCCGACTCCCTTGCCCGCATAGCCTTCACTATCGACTACTATGACACAAAGAACCGTCAGCTGCACAGTGCCCCGCACAATGTGGCGGTGACAGTGCCGCCGTCGCAGACAAGGCAGGTGTATGTCCGCTCGTGGGACACCCAGTTCAGTTTCTTCTATCTGCGCTCTGCCGTGCCGCAGAGGGTGGAGCAGGCCACGCCCTATGATGTGAGGATAACGGTCGACACGCTCTTCGTGCGCTGAAAGCGCCCGCGTGCCCCGCGACGCAACATCGCCCGTCTGCCGTCAATGCGGCGGGCGGGCGATGTTGCTAAACAAATAATTGAAACTTGAATCGTGGCTTAGGCCTTTGTTGCTTTTCTACTTATTATATATGGCAAAATACGTGTAGAAAGTAAGTATGTCTATGAGTGAGGGTTTGAATTTCGGTTTCAGGGAGGGAGGTGTCGCGCTTATATGCGGCGGGCGTAAAAATCGAGAGTATCAGCGGTAGTCGGAGAAGCGCTCCTGCAGTTTCTTGCGGGCTGCGAAGATGCGGCTTTTCACGGTGCCGAGAGGAAGGCCGATGTGTTCGGCGATCTCGTTGTACTTGTAGCCGGCGATGTGCATCGAGAAAGGCACGCGGAACTCTTCAGAGAATTCGTTGATGGCTTCGGTGATTTCAGCTGCGCTGTAGCTGTCCTCGGGCGATTCGATGCCGCTGTCCTGGCTGAGGTTGAGGTGGTAGAGGTTGTCGGTGGTGTCAACGACTGTCGAGGCACGCATGCCGCGGCGGTAGTTGTTGATGAAGATATTACGCATGATGGTGAATACCCATCCCTTGAAGTTTGTGCCTTCGGCGTACTTCTCTTCATTGTCAAGAGCTTTGAGCGTTGTGTCCTGCAGCAGGTCGTATGCGTCGTCACGGTTGGATGTGAGCATGTAAGCAAAGTTGAGCAGGTTGCTCTGGAGATTCATGAGGTTGTTCTGAAATTTTACGCTTGCCATAGTAGTCGATTATTTAGGAGTGAATAGGTCGATTGAATTTTGTTTGATGGCTCAAAGTTAGGGGCAATTCGCCGGGATGCAAGATTTGTAATGCAAATAAATGTTAAAGCAAATATTTGGCGAGATGCACCCTTGTAACAAATTGAATAACAGCAACATAAATTTGCATAAAATTGTTACACAATTGTTACAACACTTGAAACATATAGGTGGTGTAACTGAAACGTAACATCTTTGTGTCTTGAATGTATGCTTCCGAATCCGCCCTCCGGAGCGTGTCGAGAACTATTTGGAGGGGCATATGTTCTATTGATAGATGTCGGAATTGTGAACGCCGGATAAGTATGGTTAATTAACGGTAAATGCGGTTTACTTTTCCCGCCGTCGCTTGTTTAGCACATACAGAAACTCAAAAACACTTATATAATATGGACTTTCTTACTGACGAAAAACTTCTTATTGTAGGCGCCGCCGGCATGATCGGCTCCAATATGGCACAGACAGCCATGATGATGCGTCTTACTCCCAATATCTGTCTCTACGACCCCTATGCACCCGCTCTCGAGGGTGTTGCCGAGGAACTTCTGCACTGCGCCTTTGAGGGCGTCAACCTGACCTTTACATCCGATGTCGAGGAGGCCTTCACCGGTGCGAAGTACATCGTATCGTCGGGTGGCGCGGCACGTAAGGCCGGCATGACCCGCGAGGACCTTCTCAAGGGCAACGCCCAGATTGCCGAGGAATTCGGCAAGAACGTGCGCAAGTACTGCCCCGATGTCCGCCACGTCGTAGTCATCTTCAACCCCGCCGACATCACAGGTCTTATCGCCCTTCTTTACTCGGGTCTGAAACCGTCGCAGGTGTCGACTCTCGCAGCGCTTGACAGCACACGTCTGCGCTCCGAGCTGGCCAAGTACTTCGGCATCTCGGCCGACAAAGTCGAGAACTCGCGTACCTATGGCGGCCACGGCGAGCAGATGGCGGTCTTTGCATCGACAACTATGGTCGACGGCCGTAAGCTCACCGAGCTTATCGGCACCGAATACCTCCCCACCGATGAATGGGAGAAGATGAAACAGCGTGTAGTGCAGGGCGGCAAGCACATCATCGACCTCCGCGGACGCTCGTCGTTCCAGAGCCCGGCATATCTCTCTATCGAGATGATAGCTGCCGCGATGGGCGGACGACCCTTCCGCTGGCCTGTGGGCACATATGTCGACAACGGCAAGTTCAACCACATCGTGATGGCTATGGAGACAACACTCGACCGCAACGGCGTACATTGCCGCGAAGTGCAGGGCACGCCTGAAGAGGAGCGCGAGCTTGAGCAGAGCTACAAGCACCTGTGCGCTCTCCGCGACGAAGTTATCGAGATGGGTGTTCTGCCTCCTATCGACAAATGGCACGAACTCAACCCCAACATCCGATAGTTGCCGATAATCTTTAACTTGAAAAATGACAACAGACGCACAGTCGGCGGATTCCCGGCTGTGCGTCATTTTTGTGTGTACGTACTTTCTGTAGCTGCTTTGGCTTTTCTCCTTTTCAGATGCTGAGGAATGTCGGCACGAACTGGATGCCGAGCACCGAAGCTATGCGGAAGAAGCTTGAAATTTGAATGTCTGCTTTGCCGCTTTCTACACGCGCTATATAGCTCTGTTCGCGCCCGAGACGTTCGGCTACCTGCTTCTGAGTCAGTTTAAGCTCTTTTCGCCTTTCTTTGAGCATATTACCATAGAACCATGCCAAAGACTCTTCGTCAAAACTCTCGCGAGACTCTGAACCGGGCTTGCCGTATCGCTCGTCGAGGAGTTCGTTGAAGGTCGGCAAATTTTTCAGTTTTTCTTGATTTATCTGTCTCATGATAGTAGTTCGTCCAATATTTTGTTAGCGGTTTCGATTTCTTTTATATAGTCTTTTGTAGATTTTTTGATAAAGCCGTTTAGCAGAATAACCTTTGAAGCCTGGATGACGTTGTCATGGTCAATAGCGAAAACGACAGTCCGGTATTCATTTGGTCCGACAGATACTCTCATCTCGTATAAGTCTGTGTTCTGTAGGTGCTTGATGAATTTTGTGGGTATGTCGTAAATGTTAATGATGACATTCATGACATAGTCAAACTTAGTCTGCACTTTTCGGGGCAGCTTAAAGTAGAACTCGTCGAACTGCTTTGTGCGTATTATAGTCCGCAGCGGTTTTTCCTTGCTTAATGGCTCTTCTTTCATTCTGCAAAGATAACTAATTAGTTATATATAGGCAAATAATTCATCATATTTGTTTGAGAGCGGCAGAGCATTTGATGTGTATATACAAAAAGAAAAGGCAGGGGAGGCCTGCCTTTTCGGTTATGTTGTCACTGTCGGTGATCAGTCTTTTTTAGGACCGCGTTCGCCACGGGGACGGTTGCCGCCTTCACGACGGGGACCGCGTTCGCCGCGGGGACGGTCGCCTTCGCGACGGGGACGTTCGCCGCGGGGTGCGCGCTGGGGCTCTACATAGCCTTCAGGCTTGGGGAGGAGGGCACGCATCGAGAGGCGGTACTTGCCGGTCTTCTTGTCGATTTCGATGAGCTTGACCTGTACTTTGTCGCCTTCTTTGAGGCCGCTTGCTTCCATGTCGTCGAGGCGCTCCCAAGCGATTTCGCTGATGTGGAGGAGGCCGTCGCGGTGGGGCATGAATTCAACGAAAGCACCGAAGTCCATGATCGAGCGTACTGTGCCGTCGTATACCTTGCCCTCTTCGGGGAGTTCTACGATAGCGTTGATCATGGCGAGAGCCTTGTCGATAGAGGCCTTGTTTGTGCCGGCCACTTCGATGTAGCCGCCTTCTTCGATTTCGTCGATCGAGACTGTGGCTCCGCTTTCTTCCTGGATGCCCTGGATGATTTTTCCACCCGGGCCGATAACAGCACCGATAAGCTCTTTGGGGATGAGCATGGTGACGATGCGGGGCACGTGGGGCTTGTAGTCTTCGCGGGGTGCGGGGATTGTCTGCTCGATTTTGTCGAGGATGTGGAGACGTCCGTCGCGAGCCTGCATGAGAGCCTTCTCGAGGATTTCGTAGCTGAGGCCGTCGCACTTGATGTCCATCTGTGTGGCAGTGATGCCGTCGCGAGTACCTGTCACCTTGAAGTCCATGTCGCCGAGGTGGTCCTCATCGCCGAGGATGTCGCTGAGGATAGCGTATTTGGGGCTCTCGGTGTCGGTGATAAGACCCATAGCGATACCGCTGACGGGCTTTTTCATCTTCACGCCTGCGTCGAGGAGTGCGAGAGTGCCGGCGCATACTGTTGCCATCGACGACGAGCCGTTGCTCTCGAGGATGTCGCTGACAACGCGGCATACGTAGGGGAAGTCATCGGGGAACATGCGCTTGAGGGCGCGGTGTGCGAGGTTG
>JAICZO010000462.1 GCA_029057255.1 Muribaculaceae bacterium
GACCCCCGCAAATACCTCGGCCCGGCCCGCGACAACATGGAGAAACTCTATCGTCACAAAATCGTAAACGTACTCGGCAGCAAGGGCAAAGCCTAAGCTCTACCGACATCGTATAACGTCTCAGAAAAGCACCGGGCGCTTTCCCGGTGCTTTTCATTTTTCACGATAAAAGACATGGACAATATAAACCTCACCGAACTGCTCGAAGCCGTCAAGGAATGGGCACGCGAGGCCGGCGAAATTCAGCTACGCTACTTCCGCTCGAAAGAACTCGATATCGAGACAAAGTACAACGACTACGACGTCGTCACACAGGCCGACAAACTGTCAGAAGCCTGCATCATCAACCACATACGGGAGCGCTTCCCCGACCACGACATCCTCTCCGAGGAGTCGGGCGAGGAGACACATCAGAGTCGCTGGAGATGGGTCATCGACCCGCTCGACGGCACGACCAACTACAGCGCCGGCCTTCCGGTGTTCGCCATATCAATCGCCCTCGAGGACTGTCATCAGGCCGTGCTCGGAGTAGTCTTCGCGCCCTATACCGGCGAGATGTTCTGCGCCATAAAGGGCCTCGGAGCCACTCTTAACGGCAAGCCCCTGCACTGCTCGTCGAAAGATGCCATAAGCGGCGCCGTCGTCTCTACAGGCCTGCCCGTCAGCAAGAAAGAAGACAGCGACAACAACCTCGACAACCTCTGCCGCGTCGCTACGGAAGTGCGCGGCCTGCGACGCCTCGGCTCGGCTGCCATCGACCTGTGCTACACCGCCGCCGGATTCCTCGACGGGTTCTGGGAGCTGGGACTCCACCGCTGGGACGTTGCCGCCGGCATGCTTATTGCCGCCGAGGCAGGCGCGCATGTCGAACTGTTCCGCCCCGAGCGCCCCTACTCCGTCATAGCCTGCGCTCCCGGGATTTACAGCCGGCTGCGCGGCATGATAGAATAGGCCACGCCTCGAATCAAAAAAAATTTGTGCCATTGCCGATTAATGGCTATCTTTGTGACAGATATACGCCTTTCTGAACGCAGAATGCGCATATCTGTCACACAACATATTATATAGCAATATATTACATCTAATCAAGCGAGATGCTTAAACGTTTCTTCATATCACTGCTCGGCACCGTCGCCGGCATCTGGATTTCTATCGTGCTCGCAATATTTGGCGGCGCGCTTCTGCTCGGAGTGGCTTTAGGCTCGACATCGACCGACAATGCGGTCAAGGTCGAGAAAAAATCAATACTCTATTTCGACCTTTCGGGCAACATCGACGAGCGCTATCAGAAGATGGAGTTTTTCCGCATGATTCAGAACATCGACAACAAGTCGCTGACGCTCGACGAGATGCTCCGCTCTCTCGAGGCCGCAGCTGATGACGACCGAATCGAAGGCCTCTACATCAACTGCAACGGCGCGGCCATGGGCACGGCATCACGCGAAGAACTCATCGAGGCCATAGCTCTCTTCAAGGAGTCCGGCAAATGGGTGACCGCTTACAGCGACACATACTCGCAGAGCGACTACCTTGTGGCATCGACAGCCGACAGCATATTCCTCAACCCCGTCGGCGCTGTCGACATTCACGGCGTAGGCGGCTCCACTCCCTTCTTCAAGGGCCTGCTCGACAAGCTCGGCATCAAGATGCAGATTGTCAAGGTGGGCACTTTCAAGAGCGCCGTCGAGCCTTACATACTCACATCAATGAGCGAGCCCGCACGCCTGCAGATGCAGCAGTACTGTGACTCTATATGGTCGTACGTGGCCGGCACCATCGCCGACAACCGCGGCATCGCCGAGGCCGACATCCGCACCCTCGCGCCGCAGATGATATCCACCCGCCAGGCCGAGACCTTCATCTCCGACGACCTCGTCGACGGTCTTAAATACCGCCGCCAGGTCACCGACTATCTGCGCGAGCTCACCGACATCGACGCCGACAAGGCCCCGCGCTTCGTCACCCCCGGCGACTATCTCTCGTCCAATGGCGGCAACTTCTCGATGTCGAAGGACCACATCGCCGTCTACTACGCCGTGGGCGAGATTGTTG
>JAICZO010000463.1 GCA_029057255.1 Muribaculaceae bacterium
AAGTACAATATCGAGATTGTAGAGAAGGAGCAGACGGCCGAAGAGCGTCAGGCTCAGAACGACCGCGAGGCTATGCTCGCCGTCAACGACTTCGCGCTCAAGCAGTTCAAGGCCAACCTGCACGACACTCCCGACGGCCGCGACATTGCCCTGGCATACTTCAGGCACCGCGGCCTCAACGACGCCATGATAGAGCGCTTCCACCTCGGCTACAGCCTTGACCGCGGCACCGCCCTCATCGAAGCGGCGCGGCAGGCGGGCTTCAGCGAGAAGTATCTCATTGATACGGGTCTTGCCGGCGTCAGCGAGCGCGACGGCAAGCAGCAGCTCTACGACCGTTTCCGCGGCCGTGTGATGTTTCCCATCCACAGCATCTCGGGCAGGGTGATAGCTTTCGGCGGGCGCACCATGCGCTCCGACAAGAACCTGTCGAAGTACGTCAACTCGCCCGAGTCGCAGATCTACCGCAAGAATCTCGAGCTATACGGCCTCTACCAGGCCAAGAGCGCTATCTCGCGCCGCGACAAGTGCATTCTCGTCGAGGGCTATCTCGACGTCATCTCGATGCATCAGGCCGGCGTGGAGAACGTCGTGGCCTCGTCGGGCACGTCGCTCACCGAGGGCCAGATCAGAGCCATACGCCGCTTCACCAACAATGTCACCGTCATCTACGACGCCGACGCCGCCGGCATCAAGGCATCGCTACGAGGCATCAATATGCTCTTGGCCGAGAAGATGGATGTCAAGGTGCTGCTGCTGCCCGACGGCGACGACCCCGACAGCTTCGCTCAGTCGCACAGCGCGGGCGAAGTGGAGGCGTACCTCGCCGACAACGAGCGCGACATCATAGCGTTCATGACCGACGTGCTCATGCGTGACGTCCCCGCGGGCGACCCCACGGCCAAAGCCAAGGTCGTCAACGTCATCCTCGGCAGCGTGGCGCATGTCGACGACGCCGTCAAGCGCCAGGAGTACCTGACGCAGTGCTCGCGTATGCTCGGCCTGTCGGAGGATGTGCTCGTGCGGCAGCTCAACGTCCTCATCACCGGCCGCTACGTCGAGGAGGAGAAGAACGCCGCCCGCGAGCAGGCGCGTGCATCGGTGGAGAAAACCGAAGAAAACACTGGGGGCGGCGTCGCCGTGGCCCCGCTTATAAATATCGACACCAACCGTCTGCGCCCCTACGAGGAGATGCTCATGCGCTATCTCGTGCGCTACGGCCTGATGTACTTTGTCGAGATAGACAACAGCGACGGCACGCGTTCGCCCGCCACGGTGTACGACGTCATCGCCAACGAGCTTGCCATCGACGGCATAAGCTTTACCCATCCGCCATATGCCGCCACCTTCGAGGCCGTGCGCAGCCTGCGCGACGGCTCGTGGCAGCAGGAGCGTGAGCAGAGGCTCGTCGAAATAGAGCGCGAGGCCGAGGCGAAGCTCGAGGAGGCGCGCGCCGAGATACGCCGTACGGGCGGCTCGATAGCGCAGATCGAGAAACTCGAGGCCGAGACGCGTCTGCAGCTCGACGCTTTCCGCCGCAAGTCGATCGACGATTTCGACATGTACTATGTGCAGTCGCGGCTCACCAACTCCGACTCCGACGATGTGCGCAAGACTGCCGTCGAGCTGGTAGTCGACCGCTACACACTGTCGCGCATATACACCCGCCAGGGAGGCGTGGAGACCGAGCAGGACCAGCTCGCCACGCTCGTGCCGCGTGCTGTCTATGAGCTGCGCAACGCGATAATAACAGGCATCATAGGCGACCTCACCGCCAAGCTTGCCACCGCAGGCAGCGGCGACGACATGCTCGCGCTGCTGTCCGAAATAAATGAATACAAGGCGCTGCAGAGCCGTCTGGCGGCAGCCCTCGGCGACCGTATAATCCTGCCCCGCGGAGTATGATATATTGACTTTTATGGAAGGTAGACGACATAAGATATGCTTTGTGACAACCACCCGGGCCGACTGGGGGCTGCTCATGCCCCTTGCCCGCGCGCTGCGCGACGAGCCGTCGGTCGACGTGCAGATTGTCGCCGCCAACATGCACCTGATGGAGCGCTACGGCATGACTGTCGACGAGATACGCTCGGCAGGCTTCACCGTCGACGCCTGTGTGCCGATGGATGTCGAGGGCGACGACGAGGCGTCGCGCGTGCACGCCATGGCACGCTGCCTCGACGGCGTGGCTGACGCACTGGCGCGCCTGCGCCCCGACATGGCTGTCCTGCTCGGCGACCGCTACGAGATGCTCGCCGTGGCATCGGCGGCAGCCGTCATGCTGATCCCTATAGTGCATATCGCCGGGGGCGAAATCTCGGAGGGCGCCGTCGACGATTCGATACGGCATGCCATCACCAAGCTCTCGACATATCATCTGACAGCCACCGAGCCTTACCGCCGACGTGTCATACAGATGGGCGAGGCGCCCGACCGTGTGGTCAATACCGGTGCCATAGGCGTATGGAACGCCTTCAACACCCCACTGCTGTCGGCACAAGAACTCGGGCGGCAGCTCGGCATCGACTTCGCGGCCTCGAAGGTGGCCGTCGTGACATACCACCCCGTGACGACCGACAGCGCCGTCACGCCCGTCGACCGCGTGCGCGCCATGCTCGACGCCCTCGACGCCTTCCCCTCGCTGACATACGTCATCACTTACCCCAACAACGATGCCCGCGGCGAGCAGATAATAGCTCTGCTGGAGGACTATGCCGCCGCACGCCCCGGCCGTGTCGTGCTCGTGCGCTCGCTCGGCATGGTGCGCTACCAGACGCTGCTGTCGCTCGCCTCGCTTGTCATCGGCAACTCGTCGAGCGGTATCGTCGAGGCGCCGTCGGCAGGAGTGCCGACCGTCGACATAGGCATACGCCAGCGCGGACGCCTGGCGGCACCCTCGGTCATACACTGCGGCGACAGCACGGCAGAGATAGAGCAGGCCATCGCCGAGGCACTGTCGCCACGCATGCAGGAGCTTGCCGCGCGGCGCGAGAATCCCTACTACAAACCTGACACGCTCGGGCTGATGACACGTGCCGTGCTCGACTTCGCGCGCGCTCTCCCCGCCGCCACGAAAAAATTCCACGACTTATGACTCCTCTCTATATAATACCCGCCCGCGGCGGCAGCAAGGGCATACCCCGCAAGAATATCAAACCGCTCGGAGGGCGCCCGCTGATAGCATACACCATCGACGCGGCCACCGAAGCCCTGCGCTCGACAGGCGGCTACATCCTGCTGTCGACCGACGACGACGAGATTGCCGCCGTGGCACGCGACTGCGGACTCGCCGTGGAGTATATGCGCCCGGCCGAACTCGCCACCGACACTGCCGGGAGCCGCGAAGTCATGCTCGACGCCCTCGACTGGGCCGACAGCCGCGGCATAGCATATGACACCGTCATACTGCTGCAGCCCACATCGCCGCTGCGCACCGCCGACGACATTCTCGGTGCCGCAGCGCTGTACGGCGACGGCATCGACATGGTGGTGTCGGTATGCCTGTCCGACGACAACCCCTACTACAACCTCTTCGAGGAGAACGCCGACGGCACCCTCACCATCTGCAAGGGCGACGGCCTCTACACACGCCGACAGGACGCCCCTGCCGTATTCCGCTACAACGGCGCCGTCTATGTGATAACCCCCCGCTCGCTGCGCGAGATGCCGATGGGGCTGTTCCGCAATAAGAAACCATATCTCATGCCTGCCGGGCGCAGTGCCGACCTTGACACTCCGGCCGACTGGCAGAACGTAGAAAACATGATAAGATGACAACAAGGCACATCATAGACTCGCAGGCATCGCTCCGACAGGCGCTGCAACAGCTCAACGGCCTGTCGGGGGGCGCCATGACACTCTTTGCCGTCGACAGCGGCGGCAGGGTGACGGGCACGCTCACCGACGGCGACATACGCCGCGCCATCATCCGCGGTGTCGGGCTTGACGAGCCTGTGTCGGAGGCCGCCATGCGTGACTTCAGATATGTCACCGGCGACGCGGTCGACGTCGACGTGCTCAGACGCTGCCGCGACGCAGGCATAACACT
>JAICZO010000464.1 GCA_029057255.1 Muribaculaceae bacterium
CGCAGCGGAGCGGAGGTGTGCCGGGTTAGGTTATCCCCCCGCGGATTGGCGTCCGAAGGCCGCCGATTATTAGCCGAGCTTAGCGTAGGCGTCATCGAGCGAGGTGCCCCAATCATCCCGCGGCACGGTGGGTGATTATGCCATCGAATAATCGGCGGCCTTCGGACGCCTTGCCGTTGGGTGACGCGCAACCCCGGACACCTCCGCTTTGCTTCGGTGGCCGGGGCTACGAATAATCGACGTCCTTCGGACGCCCTGCCGTTGGGTGACGCGCAACCCCGGACACCTCCGCTCCGCTACGGTGGCCGGGGAATAATCGACGTCCTCCGGACGTCCTCGCGCCCACATAGCATTATTGGTCGTCCGCCGGACGTCCTCATTAATTCCCCATCACCGCGTACTCGCGGAGCACGCGTCCGGCACTTACGCAGGCTCCCACGCGTGATACATTGACTCGTTGTTTTGCCGCTGAGGCTTTTTTTCTTATTTTTGCACTATCATAAGAATACTTGACTATGAACGAAGGTTTTTACCGCGTGGCATGCGCGGCGCCGGCAGTAAAGGTTGCCGACACGACAGCCAACGCTGACAATATCATAGAGCTTATCGACCGCGCATACGGCAAGGGCGCCGACGTACTCGTTTTCCCCGAAATGTGTGTGACCGGATATACGTGCGGCGACCTCTTCCACAGTTCAACGCTGCTTGAGGGCGCTTCCGCTGCCTTGCGGCACATAGCCGAGCATACGGCCGACACTCCCGGCATGCTCGTCGCCGTCGGCACTCCCCTACGCGCAGGCTCGTCGCTGTACAACTGTGCCGTCCTCCTTGCTGACGGTCATGCGGTGGCCGCCGTTGCCAAGAGCTATATTCCCAACTACAACGAATTCTACGAGAAGCGGTGGTTTGCCCCCGCTCCTGACGGCGGCACTCCGGAGCTTACTGCCTGCCTGTGGCCCGGCGCCACCATAGCACTCTGTGGACTGACGACTGTCAACCACAAGGGCGTGGGCATCGGCGTGGAGATATGCGAGGATCTGTGGACGCCCGTCCCGCCGAGCTCGCACCTGTGCACGGCCGGAGCGGAAGTGATACTCAATCTGTCGGCCAGCGACGACCTCATCGGCAAGCACCATTACCTCATGGGGCTTATCTCGCAGCAGTCGGCAAGGTGTATCGGCGCCTATGTGTACTCGTCGGCAGGCTTCGGCGAATCGTCGACCGACCTTGTGTTCGACGCCAAGCTCGCAGTAGCCGAGAACGGACGCATGCTCGCCACAAACGAGCGCTGGCAGAGCGGCAACCAGTTGGTCATCGCCGATGTCGACATCGAGGCTATACGCCGCGACCGACTGCATAATACTTCGTTCGGCGACTGCGGCCGCCGCGAGTCGGCCGGGGTGCGCCGCATAACGGTGCCTGCATCGGCCGACGTACGCGAGCATGACGGCGAACTGCTGAGGAGCGTCGACCCGCACCCCTTCGTCCCCGCAGCCGACGACCTGCTGCGCGACCGCTGCGAGGAGATTATCAACATACAGGTGGCCGGACTCGCACAGCGTCTGTCGGCCACCGGATGCCGCAATCTTGTCATCGGCATCTCGGGCGGCCTCGACTCCACGCTCGCCCTGCTTATCGCCAAGCGCACCTTCGACCGCCTCGGCTTAGACCGCAAGGGCATCGTCGGCGTGACAATGCCCGGCTTCGGTACTACCGACCGCACTCACGACAACGCCCTGGTGCTGATGGAGACCCTCGGCGTGACCATGAGAGAAATCTCTATCGTGCCCGCCGTCAACCGGCACTTCGCCGATATAGGTCATGACCCTTCGGTGCACGACGTGACATACGAGAACAGCCAGGCCCGCGAGCGCACACAGCTGCTGATGGACATCGCCAACCAGACCGGCGGCATGGTGCTCGGCACGGGCGACCTGTCGGAGCTTGCCCTCGGCTGGGCGACTTACAACGGCGACCACATGTCGATGTACGGCGTCAATGCGGG
>JAICZO010000465.1 GCA_029057255.1 Muribaculaceae bacterium
AGATGTGTCCAAGAGACAGGTACTCACCCTGTCCGATGAGGATGCTGTAAGAGTCGAAGCCCTGGGGAGCGGAGTTCAGGTGCCACTTACCGATCATGGCCGTGCGGTATCCGGCCGCTTTCAGCACCTTGGGGAAGGTCTGCTGGCTGCCGTCGAAAGTACGAGAATTGTCAGTGAAACCGTTGACGTGGCTGTATTTTCCGGTGAGGATGCAGGCACGCGAAGGACCGGAGATAGCGTTGGCCACATAAGCGCGGTCCATGCGCATTCCTTCACGGGCGATGCGGTCGATGTTGGGAGTGTGTACAAGATTATGACCGTAGGCACTTACAGCCTGGTAGGCATGGTCGTCGGTCATTATCACCAGAATGTTGGGGCGTTTTGTCTGCTGGGCCGCAGCCACTGCCGAAAAAGCGATAGGCATTGCTGCAATAGCCGCTAAACCGGGTTTTAGGGTCATGGATTCAATTGTTAGGTTTATATCTGCAAAGTTAGGCAAAGTCCGGCGGACAGGAGCGCACTATCATACATTAGTGGCACGCAGGCGTTGCAAGGCATATCAAATCCGGCCAAAACAATATCAAAACTGTGCAAAGAAGAGTGTAAAAATAAAAAAAGACCATGAGAGCAGGCGTCGGCCTGTCCTCACGGTCTTACACATCAGGCATGTGTCATAAAGTATATGAAAGCGGATATTTCTTGCCGTCGACAGTGACTTCGAGCGCGGCACCTCCGGCAGAATGCTTGCCCTTGAATGTGGCATTGATTCTGTGGGCGGACGCATCGTCGGCACCGGTGGGATAGATGACAGTGATAAAGCGGACGGGCTTGCCGCTCTTCTTCTGCGAGCGGAAGGCGTAGGCCGGACGGGCCTCCTTCTGACGGTAGGCGGGCGACATCCAGCCCTCCTCGGCCACCATGTTCTCGGCGCCGAAAACGCGGAGCGTGATATTGTTGTGGTCGGCGAAGGCTGTGCTGACCGACTTCTTTGCCGTGTTCTCGACAGGGTCGCAGGGCAGGAGCTGATAGTGGATGGCCACATCGCCGGCTGCGTCGCCGTATGCCTCGTCGGCTATCACATAGAATTTCTTGTCTACAAAGAAGACTGCACGGCGGTGCGTCAGCCCGTCATAGCCCGGAGTCTCCACCACGGTAACATCGCCGCAGGGTGTGGCCTCCCACTTGAGGAGCTTCGACACGCGGTTGTCGAGGTTGCGGTTGTCGAGTGTGAGGGTGTTGTGCACGGCAGTCTGACGGAACCAGTTGCGCTGCTTG
Organism: Muribaculaceae bacterium; assembly: GCA_029057255.1. Lineage (GTDB taxonomy): Bacteria > Bacteroidota > Bacteroidia > Bacteroidales > Muribaculaceae > CAG-873. Next base: position 1,276 of record JAICZO010000465.1, read on the forward strand.
AGCACCTCGTCGTCGCCGCCGTAGATATAGCTGCCCGAGTCGGGGAAGAAGTTGCGTCCGGCAGTCCACATCTCGAAGGTGCCGTTGTCATACTGGTTGTGCCACTCGCCCTTGGGGCCTGCCTTGAGCACCATGACCGTAGCGTCGTCGCCCCAGCCGCTGCGCATCACGTAGAAACCGCCGTCGGTGAAAGCGCGCGATGTATACGCGGGCACGTGGCCCTTCTTGCCGTCGGTGGCGAGGTAACGCAGCATGCAGTCGTCGGGGAAGAACTTGCGCCATGAGCGGTAGTTGGGGAGCATGCCGGGCTTGGTGTGGAGCTTGTTGTCGCTGAATACCGGCAGGGTATAGTCGGGGAAAGCGATGTTGTATGTGAACTCTACCATCTTGCCCACGGCATCGAGATACGACTCGGGGAACTCGCCGCGGTAGCCGTTGGCATCCATCATCCGGAGAGCCTTGCCGAAGATGTTGACCGACGCCATGTGGTAGCCGGGGTCAAGCTCGAACTGTACGCCGTCAGGCAGCACCTGCTTGCCTATCTCGCGGTTGAGGATGTCGACACCGGTCTTGCGCCATGCTGCCGCGTCCTTGAACTCGGGGAAGAAAGCGCCGGCGAAGATTACGCGCTGCGCCTCGAAGAGCAGGTGGTTGCCCTGCTTGGAGTAGTGGCTGTTGGCAAAGTCGGCATGGCGGTGGTAGTTGTCGAGGAAGTCGATGAGGAAGTCGGGAGTGAAGTGCTCCGACGGCATGAAGAGCTCGAACTGCTCGATCTGATGCGCGAGGCGGTCGCATACTTCGAGCGGACGCCATGCGAAGTATACGTTGTCGACATTCTCCATGTCCTTGTCGAGAATGCCGCTGAACTCTGTCAGCGGGTTCTTGCGTATCCAGTCGCGGTACTGGTACACCCACTCGCGGGCATACTTCTCGTCGCCGGTGATGCGGAAAGCCTTGCCCATCGGCACCCACCACTTAGTGCGGTGGAGCTGCCAGCGGAGCTCGTTGTCCTTGACCGGCCAGTACTGCCAGTCGATGTCATCGCCATAGAAATATGAGGGCTGGTATCCTTTGTGGACGAAGAACTTGTGTTCGAGACCTTCGTCGGCCCAGCGGCGCTCCTCCTTGGTGAGCTTGGGGTTGGAAGCGTCGACGCCGACACTCTTCACACCGGTCCTGCTCTTGAAGTAGTCAAGAAGAGCCACCGATGCGAGCGAGTCCTTGCCCTCGGCGTGCAGCGACGCCACTTTCTCAAGACCCGGGCGGGATAGATCGAGGAGACTGAGCACGCTGCCTGCGTCAGCGCCGTAAAGCGCCGACACAGAAAGCAGTGCAACGACAAACAAAATATACTTAGTTTTCTGCATGATTTGCATTTGTTAGAATCCGTTGTTGTTTATACCATTAAGCGCATGGTTGCTCTGCATTTCCTTCAGGGGGATGGGGAAGAGTTCATGCTGTCCGTGGATAAAGTTCTGATAAGCCTGGTAGGGCTTTGTCGAGCCGCTGTTGAGCGATGTGCGCTCGCCGAAGAGCTTGATGGCCTTGTCGAGCACGCCCCATCGGATGAGGTCGTACTTGCGCTGACCCTCGAAGGCAAGCTCCAGACCGCGCTCGAAGTAGAGCGTCATGCGGATTTTGCCCTGCTCTGTCGAGTCGTCGATATACTCGTTGACAGGCATCTTGGCGAGGTTGCGGCCCACGAAGCGCTGGTAGTTGGCCAGCGTGATGGCTGTTGCGCCGGCACGCTCGCGGACAGAGTTTATGAGGCTCCATGCGCGTGCAGTCTCGCCCAGCTCGTTGTAAGCCTCGGCGGCCAAGAGGACGACGTCGCTGTATCGCAGGGGGCAGAAGTTGACGTCGCCGTAGTTCATATTCTTGTTGGCCTGTCCGACGGGCATCCACTCGCGTCGCCACTTGCCGAGATACCACGAGTTGCGCTGGCGCTCCTGCTTGACATGCTGCTTGTTGTCAGCGTCCCACTGGTAGCGGTATGTGCAGATGGCGATGTCGCGGCGCTGGTCCACTTCCTCGTAGAAGTCATACCACTCGGGCACGACGAGGAGGAAGCCCTGACCGCGACCCATATAGTTGGCGCTCTCGGTGGTGGCGAGGCCTGTGGGCGCAGCTACGACGGGGCCGTTGTAGATACCCCATGCCGAGCCGTTGCGGCGGCCCTGGTCCTGGTACATGGCCACTTCCCAGAGATTCTCCTTGCTGTTGAGCACCAGGCCCGACACATCCTTGAAGAGCTGACCGAAGCCGCCGTCATAGAAGCCGTGATAGCCGTTGTTCTGGAACAGCTCCCACTGCTCCACCACCTTGGTGTAGTAGCGGCGACGCTCGGCCGACGACGGACGGTTGAATGTGCCGTCGGTGGCGAGCCAGTAGCCTGCGCGCTGCATCAGCACACGCATCAGCAGTGCTCGGGCAGCACCCTGGGTGGCACGCTCGGGCGAGACACCGGCAGTAGCCCAGGGCAGCTGGGCGGCAGCGGCCTCAAGGTCCTCGACCACGATGTCGTACAGCTCGTCATGCGTGCGGCGGGGGCGGAACGAAGAGTCATATCCCGAGGCGGGCTCGGTTGTGAAAGGCACTTCACCCCAGTACTTGATAAGGTCGAATGTCAGGAAAGCGCGGAGGAAGCGTGCTTCGCCCTCGAGCTTGAGCAGCTCGGGGTCGGCGGCATAGTCCTTCATGCCTGTGATGCCGACGATGGCATTGTTGGCACGGTCGATGCCCTGATATTTCATGCGCCAGAGATACTCCACCCAGTCATTGCCGGAGTTGTATCGGTAATGTGAGATGTCGTTGATTTTGTTGTCGGACTGAGTACGCGACGAGTAGTACATGTCGTCAGACGTAGGCATGGCCATCTCGTCCTGACCGTAGTGGTTGTAGTCCGAGATTGTGCTCATGATGCCGAGTATAGCCATATCTGCCTTTGCGGCACTTTCAAAGAAAGTGTCCTTGTCGTAGCCTGCCGAGGGAGTCTCGGTGAGCAAGTCGTCGCAGGCTGTCATCATCGAGCCGGCGAGGATAAGCGACAGGAATTTATATGCTGTTTTCATTTTCATATTGGCGTAGGAGAGTTTAGAAAGTGAGGTTGAGGCCGAAGAGGAAGGTGCGGCTCAGAGGATAGGCGCCGAAGTCGACACCGGGGGTCAGCGGCGAGCGCATGGTCGATACTTCGGGGTCGAAGCCGGTGTAGCGGGTCCATGTGCAGAGGTTGTTGCCTGTGAAGTAGAAGCGTGCTTTGGTCAGGCCGAGACGGCGCATGAAAGCTTTCTTCTCGAGAGTGTAGCCTAATGTGATGTTGGCCAGCTTGATATACGAGGCGTCCTCGACGGCCCACGAGTGGACGTAGTTGTCGCCGTTTTCGAGGTCGTAGTAAGCGGCCACGGTCTTGCCTTCGTTCATGGCGGCGAGCTGCACGGGGTCGGTGACAATGGCGCCGGTGCCGTCGATTGTCATCCAGCGGTTGGAGCTGTTGACGACGTCGAGGGCGTTGTTGTTCTGAGTGCCGACCTTGGCCGATACGAGCTTGGTGGCGTTGAGCACGTCGTTGCCCCAGCTGAATGTCAGGAAGACACTGAGGGCGAATCCACGCCATGTG
>JAICZO010000466.1 GCA_029057255.1 Muribaculaceae bacterium
CATCGGGAAGGCGGTGTTGTTGATGTCCTGCGATGTGAGCCCGAAGTGTATGAATTCCTTGTAGTCGGACAGGCCAAGGCGGTCGAACTGCTCTTTGAGGAAGTATTCGACGGCTTTGACGTCGTGGTTGGTTACTTTTTCGATGTCTTTGACTGCCTGCGCCTGCTCGACAGTGAAGTTCTCGGGGCTGTGGATGGCACGGAGGGCGTCTTCCTGTTCCGGGGTGAGTGCGGGGAGCTGTTCGATAGGCTCTTTGGAGAGTGCTATGAAGTATTCAATCTCCACTTTGACTCTGTAGCGGATGGTGGCGTACTCCGAGAAGTAGGCTGCGAGAGAGTCGCACTTGCCGCGGTAGCGTCCGTCGACGGGCGAGATGGCTGTAAGGGTCGAAATCTGCATTGTGATAAGCTTATTTAGAAGGAATAAACGTGTCGATGTGTCGCTGCTTCTTCACGTCGTAAATCTCTGATATCGCGAAGAAGATGCCGCTTTCCTCGACGTCTCCGAACTCGTCGTTGATAGCCGTGCCGAACATGCGCATCGTCGGCGAGAGGCTCATGTAGGCGTGGACGAGAGGGGGTATGGTCTGGCCGTGCTCGCGCACTTTGGCGTTGAGGATGCGCAGGTCGGCGTTGAAGTCTCCGCCGTCGAACATCGCGTCGAGGGCTGCGGGGTCGGAGCCGGTCTTCAGCGGTGTTATGGGCCACACCAGACGGTCGGGGTCGGGGAAGTATTTGTTGAGGAAGAAGAGTATCATGTCGCGGCATTCGGCCGTGTAGCTGGGGTACATGGTCACCTTGCCGAAGAGGTACTTGAGGTCGGGGTTGATGACTGTGAGCGAGCCGAGGCCGTCCCAAAGGTTGTCGAGCACGTAGATGGCCTTGGCGCCGGCGCGCGACGACTGGTACTCGGGGCGCACGAAGGAGCGTCCGAGCTCGAGGGTGTGAGGCAGGTATTCTGTTATGAATTTCTCGGAGAAGTGGAACATGTGTCCGGTGGCGATACGGGGCACGCCATTCTCGTCGAGCCTGATGTCGCGGCCGCAGATGAAGCGGTAGCCGCCAAGGATGAGTTTGCTCTCCGGGTCCCATACGATGAGCTGGCTGCACGGCTGCTCCATTGTGTCGAATTCGTCGATGTCGCATTCTTTGCCGGTGCCTCCGCCGGCAAGACGGAAGGCTATCTCGCGCAGGCGTCCTATCTCGCGCATCACGTTGGGCGCGTTGTGGGCGGTGACGATGTAAATCTCGTTTCCGCCTTTGTTGGATTTGCGCAGGAAACGTTCGGGGGTAAGCTCTGCTTCGATGAGAGCTGTCTCGACGGGTGCTATTATTGGCTGGTTCATTTTCGGCCGTGTTCGTTTTGGTTAGTGGCGAGCGAGTATACTTTCTCCCGCAGCTGCAGAATCTCGCGGGCGGCGTCGGCACCGCCTTTGAGCGACTGCCAGGGCACGGGGGCGCCGCAGGTGAGTGTGAAGACTGCGTGTCGGCAGCGTACGAATTCACGCGGCAGGAGTACTTGCTCGAAATTGAATTTGAGACCCAGGCGCTCGCGCCATCGGGCTATGCGGTAGAACGACATGCGGTTGTAGCCGTCGAAAAAGACGGGCACGATGTCGCGTTTGTGTTCGATTGCTTTGTTGATGACGGTCTTGCGCCACTTGAGGTCGGCTATCGTGCCGTCGTCTCCGAGGCGCGACACCATGCCTGCGGGGTATATCACCACCGGGTCGTCGCCCCTGAGCACCGTGTCGAGGCCCGAGGCTGAGGCCCGGGACTGCGCGCCGTGCTTGTTGATGGGCACGAAGCACTCTGTCAGCGGCTCGACCGCCATCAGCAGGTCGTTGACCACGAAGTGTACGTTGCGCCCTCCGTAGTGGCGGCTGAGCCATGCTATCATGCTGATTCCGTCAAGGCCTCCGAGGGGGTGGTTGCTGACGATGATGCACCGCGGCGACTGGGGCAGCTTGTCGCTGTCGCGCACGTCGAGCCTTACGTCGAGGTCGGCAAGGAGGCCTTCGCAGAAGGCGGCTCCGCGACGGGGGTGGTTGCTGCGCAGGAGCGCGTTGAGTTCGTCGCGGCAAATCAGCTTCTCGATGGCTCGGATGAGAAAACGCGGTATGTAGCGGCTGCGCTTGCCGAGTTTGGATGCAAGCACGGCTCCGAGATCAATCTGTATGGGTCCGTCAGTGGTCATAAGCCTTTGAAACTGCAAAATTAGGAAATTTAGGCCAATTATTGGCCTCGCTATGGCAATTTTTGTAATTTTGTATCGAAAAAAAATTCCGGTCTCCCCGGAGCATGTTTCGTAAAAGATGCTGTCGTCTATGAATACACAACACAGAAAGATATATGTAAGCGCTCCCGGCCGCGAGTTTGTCATGCCGTATGTGGCACGCGCGGTGAAGGATGCCGGCATGGTGCCCGCGGATGATATCGCGGATGCCGATGCCGCCGTTCTCGTCTCTGATATTTCGGTCTATGCCGTCGCGGCCGACACTGCGGCCCGCGAGGACAGCCCTGTCGACGAGGGTTCGGAGGTTCTTGCCGCCGAGCGCGCTTTTGCGGCCGCATGTGCCGGGGCGAAGGTGCCGTGCTTCGTCCTTCGCTGCGCCGATATTGTCGGCACGGGCATGACGGGCTTCCCCCGCGAACTCGCCGAGAGTGTGTGGCGCGGCACTTTCTTCCATTTTCCGGACAATGATGCCCGGCGCAGTGCCGTCCATGCTTCGGATGTGGCAGCGGCCGCCGTGCTTGCCGCCGGTCTTGCCGGGGATGGCAGGGGCGGTGTCATTATATATAATATATGTGGAGCCGACGACCCGAAGGTGCATGACCTTGCCGAGGCTTTTGCCTACCGGATGAAGAACAAGCGCATCTCGACTCTCAGCACAGGAGGGCAGAAGTGGCTCGGGCGTCTGCTGTACGGGCGCCGCCGCATGCGCCTCTACACTTGCAGCCGCCTTGCCGACGGCAGCGCGTTCTGCGGCGCGACAGGTTTTGCCCCGGTGGCGGTGTGTGACTACATGCGCACGCATCAGTATGACGAAAACAGCCTTTAGAGATGTCACTGTCCGAAGTATCCGATACGCTCAGGAGTATTGTCAAGATAGCGCTGCTCAGTCGACGGCCTGACAGAGCGCCCGTCCGTCATCGCGGCGGACGCATCATAGTCATGGGTAACGGGCCGTCGCTCAACGACGCCATCGCAAACCATGCCGACGTGATAGCCTCGACGCCGTCGATGGCAGTGAATTTTGCCGCGCTGTCGCCCGAGCTGTCCCGCCTGCGGCCGGAGTACTATGTCCTTGCCGACCCGCATTTCTTCAAAGATGCCGACGGGCCCGACGACAACCGCAGCAAGCTCCGCGATGCCATGAATGCCGTGTCGTGGCCTATGACACTGTTCGTGCCCGTGAAATACCGCAAGCGCGCCACCGCGCTGTACGGAGGCCCGATGGTGACGGTGCGCGGCTTCAACGCTGTCGGCGCCGAGGGCTTCGACTGTATCGTCCACCGTGCCTATGCGGCGGGGCTTGCCATGCCGCGACCGCGCAATGTACTTATCGCTGCCATCATGCTCGCCGTCGGCGAAGGCTTCGACGAACTTGTCGTGCTCGGAGCCGATCATTCGTGGATGAAGACCCTCGCCGTGACCGACGACAACGAGGTGGTCTCGGTTCAGCCTCATTTCTATGCCGAGAGTGCGCACGAGGAGGCGCGTGTGCGGCATGAATACCGCGGCTACCGGCTCCATGACATAGTCGGGAGCTTTGCCGTGGCCTTCCGCAGCTATCATCAGATCGAACGCTATGCGCGCCGCCGCGGTGTGAGAATCATCAATGCCACGCCGGGCAGCTTCATCGACGCCTTTGAGCGCGGAAAGCTCTGAACCATACTGCCGTCGGCGGTGTTTAGTGGTATAAACATCGCCGACCGTGAAGATTCTTTTTATAATAAGTACCGTTCTGCTTACCGCCATGCTGCTGCTCTCCGGCCTGGCGCTCTTCGACATCGTGGATATGTCGCAGAGCGTCCACGGTATTGTCGGCATTGTCGCAGTCGTGTCGCTTGCCGTATCGGTCAAGGCTTACATCCGTCTTTACAAGTCGACACGCCGTTTCTGAGGGCGAAAAAAAAGCCACTTCTCCCGAAGTGGCGTTCCAGTGCTCTAACACTAAATACCTAAAACCATTAAATCCTTTTTACTAATTCTTTGTACGTTTATAATCCTAATGGTTATCTTATAAAAGACCGATTGATTATTTACGTTGCAAAGTTAGTCCACCGATTGCGTCGGTTTTGATGTAGTTCAAACGCAATATAAATAAATACGTCTGTGATACTGAGTCAACATATTGAATGTGAACCGTATCGCATAATTATTAACCCAAAAATATATAAGCGGGAATATACCTGCGTCACGAAATCCTCATCAGATTCTTCTCAAGATTATCCCTGTCGATGGCTCTGCCGCGGAGGCGGTTGCGGTAGGTGTAGATAGTGTTGAGCGACAGAGCGAGTGCCTGCGACAGCTTGCTGCTGTCGGTGACGCCGAGACGCATGAAGGCGGCGATGCGCAGCTCCGGACTCAGACGGTCGCCCGGGAGGAGCGACAAGCGTCGGTCGGGCTGCAGCAGTTCGTTCAGCTTTGTTACGAAATCAGGAAAACTCGACAGGAAAGTGTTGTCAAATACTTCGAAATATTTCTCGGTCTGACGCTGGATGTATTTTCCGCTCTCGACATCGCTGTGCAGGTCTTTTACCTGTCCGGCGTTAAGCTTTCTGATAATGTGCAGGTTATAGTCCTTGAGCTGCTCGAGCGCGAGGAAGACGAGCATCACGAGGTTCTGATTGGTTCTCGAGGACTCGAACTCGACCTGACTGATTTTGTCTTCGAGTGCCTTGATAGTCTCGCTGCGCCTGGTCGAAATTCTGTGTTGCCGTATCGCATAAGCACCCACGAGCATCAGTACAACTGAGAAGATTAATATCCACGCCAGAGCCTTGCGTCGTGTCGAAGTCGTGCTGTCTGTAATATAATGTGCATATCGTGTTCGGTCGAAGGGGCGGTATAGCCCGGCGTACGACAGGTCGGGTGACTCCATCGCCAGATTCAGGCAGCGCTGTCCGAGCCTGTCTTCGCCGTCCTCTATCAGTTCGCGACCGACTTCGGCCAGCGATGACGGCCTTATGATGCCTCGGCGTAAGTCCTTGATAGCTCTCGAGATAAGGAACGACATATACAGACGATGATATTTTGGTTTATCCTGATAGTAGTCTATGATGCTCTTCATGGCAATGTCTGTCAGCTCGGGATGGCTTTTCAGTCGGGGAAGCACTTCGATGAAGCCCGCAACGGCAAGATTGATTTCGCCGCGCAGCAGGTTTGCCTGCGCAGTGAGATACTGCTCGATGGGAGAGTTGACCGGGTAATAGCTTTTTAGAGAGTCTATCGCGAGTAGTGTTTTGTCTATGTATTTGCGTTTGTAAGCGCCCTGGGGGTAAGGGCGTTGCACAAGATGATATATCTCGGCCGCAGCCTGCCAGTAGTTGCGGCGCAGTGTCGGCGGCACTTCTTCGATGTCGATGTCTTCGAACGCGTCGACGGCCTCCTTTGATATTCCGAGCACGGGCATGAGCGAATAAAGCTGTAGGTCGAGTCGCATCACATCCTCTTCGTCAGCGTTGGCAATAGCCTCGTTCAGTGCCAGCCGGAGGTAGATGGCGGCCGAGTCCACGTTGTTGAGGATGTAGCGCTTGCCCAGCTCCTCGGTGACGGCTACCCGCTCGGTGCCCGGGTTCATGTCGTGCCGCCTGCGGCGCAGCTGCTCGTTGACGTTCTCTCTGTCTTCTATTATTAAGTCGAGATTGTCAAGGTAGACGGCGAGCGTATCGCACAGTCTGGCGTTCGAACTGTCGATTCCTGCAGTGCAGGTTCCGATAGTAGAAATTACGATTGCGAGGATGAAAAACAGTCGTTTCATAGTGGTATTTCCGAATATTCTGCCTGCAAAGATACAAAATCAAATCAATATAAACAACCACAAGTCATATTCCATGCTATATTTCTTATGAGCTAACGCCGCGATTTTCTGTGATATATTGATAAAAAACCACTCATATTGACGATATGTAAATTATATTTGACTATATTCTTGCCGAAATGGTGTTAATTTTGCATGCAAGTTATAATGGTTAGTAAAGAAATAGATTTATTAGACAATTTCTAATAGATTGTTTTAGGTTGCTGTCCTGACTCTGTCAGGGCATCACAAAGGGGCCCATCGTGAGATGCGCCCCTTTGTGCTATTCATATGTTTCGGTTGTGAAGTGTCAGTCGTTTCCCTGCAGCTCCTCGGAGTTGTGCTCAAGCAGGCTCAGCAGGTCGGCGCGGTTGTTTATGAAAAGCTCCTTGTTGGTGTAGTCGAGCAGTCCGCGCTCTTTCATCGACTGAAGTCCGGCATCGAATATCGATCGCTGCACACCGAAGAGCGAGCACAGGTCACGCTTGCGGCATGTGAGGCGTATGTCGGTGCTTCCGCGCTGCGTCAGCGCCACAATCCAGAATGCTATGCGCTCGTCAATCTCGCCTGTCGTGAGCGAGAGGATGCCCTTGAGCGCTTTCTGTGCGTTCATCGACAGGGTGTTCAGGTAGTTGAACATGAAGACGGGGTCGCTGTTGAGGATGTTGATATAGTCAATCTTTGATATCTCGAGCACGCCGACCGAGTCAATGGCCTCGACGGTGCCGGGGTAGTTGGTGTATTTGCCGAACAGGAAGTCAGGCGCCACCACTGCCGGAGCGGTGAGGGTCTGGCTGACGGCAAAACGACCGTTGTTGTTTACGATAGTCGACCGAACGGAGCCGGATATGATAAAAGTGATGTGGGTGCATGGGTCGCCGGCGCGGATTATGGTCTCGCCGGGCGGAAATTTCAGAAAATGAAACTTGGCGTCGCCCACTACCTGTGCTAATTTAGAGTGTGAAACGCCCTTGAACAGAGGTAGTTCCATCAGTAGTTCAAACATGCTTGCCATTTAATCAGTCTCCTTTCCTCTTTATATATTTGTCATTGTTTAACAACCGTGCGGAATGTTTGGTTCGCTCATCTGCCGTGCTCCGTCTTGCGCATTCTGTTATAGAGCTGCGCCGAGTTTATGCCGTTCTGCCACACGATGTAGGCTGCCGGTCCGATTGACGACAGCGGGTCGAGATATGTGAGGCATATCCATATGGCAAGGATGGTGTTTTTCTGTCCGAGTCCCTGCGCCGCCGAAATGATGTCGCCGTATCTGCGGCCGATGCGTCTGCCGATGGCAAACTGCAGCATGCACACTATGCCCGCCACAAGAGCCATGCCGAGCATCAGAGGCACGGCGGAGGCCGGCTCCGCAAGGATGAAGCTTACGGCGCGTCCGACGACGATGACAAGAGATATGGCCCAAAGGTAGAACGAGGAGCCTTGGAAGCGTCCTATGGCGCTGTGGAGGGGTCTGGCAAAGAAATATAAGGCGAAGGCCGCGACAAGAGGCATGACAATCAGCGGGGCCACACGCGAGCCTATGGCTGCAAATTCGCCGGCAAACGACAGGCCTTCGGGCTGATTGCCGACCCAAATGAAAAGGAACGGAGCCAGCAGTGCCACGCAGATATTGCTCGCTATAGAGTAGGTGGCGACGCGGGCGATGTTGCCACCGAGCATGCCCTGTCTCTTTAACCATACTCGGGGCCACCTCGCGAAGGCCCATTGCGGTTTGCGGCGTTCTGGTTGAAAAAAAAAATGGGGGGGGGGGGG
>JAICZO010000467.1 GCA_029057255.1 Muribaculaceae bacterium
CGTTGAGGCCGTTGTTGAGGAAGTTCGACGACCAGTCGCACTGGAAGAGTGCCACGTCGGGGCCGAAGTTCTTGCGGAGCATGTCGCGTATTGTGGCCACGTAGGGCTTGTCGATGCCGTAGGAGCCGTATTCGTTCTCTACCTGCACCATGACGATGGGGCCGCCGTTGGCGATTGTGAGGTCGCCGACCTGCTCAGCCACGGCCTTCTGGAAGATGTCGACGCGCTCGAGGAAGTAGGGGTCGGATTCGCGCAGACGGATGTCTTTCTTCTTGAGGAGCCACCAGGGCAGACCGCCCATCTCCCACTCGGCGCACACATAGGGGCCGGGGCGGAGGATGACCTTCATGTCGTTGGCCTCGCAGAGCTTGATGAACTCGCGCAGGTCGTTCTGACCCTCGAAGTCGAAGTTGCCGGGGGTGGGCTCGTGGGCGTTCCAGAACACGTAGAGGCACACGGCGTTCATGCCGAGAGCCTTGACCATCTTGATGCGGTGGTCCCAGTACTCGCGGGGGATGCGGGGGTAGTGGAGCTCGGCAGCCTTGACGACAATGGGCTCGCCGTTGATGAGGAACGAGCCTTTGCCGGCCTCGAAACGGCCCTTGTCCTCGAAGCCGTCGAAGTTGACGGTCTCACGCCATGGTATGGAGGGCTTGTCGCCGTTCCACTCGATGGGGAGCCATACGTAGCGCGAGTTCTCGAGGTCCTTCTTGTTCCAGCGGTCGAACATCGCCAGGTAGCAGTCCTTCTTGCCGTGTACGGGCTGCACGTAAGTGCTCTGTGCGTAGAAAGTCTTCTCGGCATCGGGGCCTGTGCAGGGGTCGCCGATGACCTTCCACTCGCCCATGATAGAGTCGGCTACTGCTATCTGTGCGCTGTTGGGGTCCCAACCGGAGCATCCCGATGTGAGGACGTAGTACTTGCCGTTGCGCTTGAACACCGCGGGAGCCTCACGGCTTGCGCCGATGAAGTTGCGGGTGTAGCGTCCGGTGGGGCGGAGGAAGTCGTCGGTAAGCTCGTTGATGTACATAGTCTGGTTGCTCTCCGA
>JAICZO010000468.1 GCA_029057255.1 Muribaculaceae bacterium
CTTGTCGAAGATGTCGTCGAGCAGCAGCAGCGGCCTTATGCCGAGCTCGCGGTGCAGCAGTTCGTACTGGGCGAAGCGGAGCGCGGTGGTGAAGGTTTTGGTCTGCCCCTGCGAGGCTGTGCGGCGCACGGGCATGCCGTCGACGGCGAATGCTATGTCGTCGCGGTGGGGGCCCGAGGCAGTGTGGTGCAGGGCCATGTCGCGGCGTCGCATGGCGGCGAGGTGTGCGGCGAGGCCTTCGTCGTAGTGTGCTGTCACATACTCGATTGTGGCAGTCTCGGCGTTGTCGGCGATGGTGTTGTAGTATGGTGCGAATATGTCGGCGAGGCGCGCTATGAAGGTGCTTCGCGATGCCGTGAGGTATTGGGCTGCCATCTCGAGCTGAGTCTCGAGGACCTCGTAGAGAGCAGTGTCGGTGCTCTCGTCGCGCAGCAGTCGGTTGCGCTGCTCCAGGGCGGAGTTATATCGCATGAGCGTGTCGAGGTAGCGGCTGTCGCTCTGCGATATTATCTGGTCGATGAATCGTCGCCTCTCCGAGGGTTCTCCTGCGGCAAGCTCCATGTCGGCTGGCGAGAGGAGCACGAGGGGGAAGGCACCGATGTGGTCGGCGAGCCTCTGGTACTGCTTGCCGCCGCGCTTGAAGGCCTTGCGTCGGCCGGGGGCTATGCCCGCGCTTATCTCCTCGTCGAGCCCCCGGCGCAGGTACAGTCCTCGCATCATGGCGAAGTCCTCGTCGCGGCGCACGAGCATACCGTCGGCCGCGCCTGTGAAGCTGCGGCAGAAGCTGAGGTAGTAGAGAGCGTCGAGCAGGTTGCTCTTGCCCATGCCGTTGTCGCCGAGGAAACAGTTGATTTTAGGCGAGAAGTCGAGCGATGCGGCGGCGATGTTCTTGAAGTTGGTCAGCGAGAGACTCTTGACTATCATCTGTTGAAAGCTTCGTTGAAGAAGAGCAGATGGTGCAGGATAGCGTTTCGCCAGTAGGCCTGCGAGTGGTTGCCGGGGCGCGATATGTAGTCGTGCTTGACGCCTGCCTTCAGGAGCGATTCATGCAGCTTCTGATTGACGCCGGCAAAGAAGTCGTCGGTGCCGCAGTCGAAGATGATGTTGAAGCGTCCGGCAGCTATTTCGGGCACGAGCGATGCCACGGAGTGCTTTTTCCATAGCGAGGGATTGTCCTCGTACTTGCCTATGCGCTTTGCCATCTTCCACTTCTCTTTGAACGGCAGGATGTCGACGCCACCGCTGGTGCTGCCGATGTTGCCCCATATGTCGGGGTGGTGTGCGGCGAGCCAGAACGCTCCCTGTCCGCCCATGCTGAGGCCTGTTATGGCGCGCTTTGTGCGGTCCTTGACAGTGGGATAGTGGCCGTCGATATAGGGCACGAGGTCACAGACGAAGAAGCTCTCCATCTGCATGCCGGGGTCGATGGTAGAGTTCCAGTACCAGCTGTCGCGGCCGTCGGGCATGACCATGACCATGCCGTATGTGTCGGCCAGCTCACCCAGGCGGGGCTGGCAGGCGCCCCATGCGCGGTGGTCGCCGCTGTATCCGTTGAGCAGGTACACTGTCGGGAATCTGAGCGAGGGATTCGTGACGGCAGCTTCAGGGACGATGACGGTGACGTCGAGGGGCGAGTCGAGGTACTTTGTCTCGACGCTTATCGTGTCGGTATGAAAGGCCGAGGCCTGCAATGCGAGGACGGCCAGGAGCACGCCCGAGAATAATCTTTTTATCATGGCGGGAATTATTTTTCAATCCACAAAGATAGCATATTTGCCGCATAAAGATGCGTCGGCGATAAAAAAAATTGCAAAATACTCTGAAAATGAGCGGTAAAAATATACAGACTTAAAATATTTTATTATCTTTGCCACTACCTTGAAAAAAATTGTTCTCACACCGGCCGATCCGATATGCTTGATGTCATTTCCAGAAACCTGCCGAATATCAGCCCTGACACCGGTCCTATACACTATATCCTTCTGCTAAATACAACTTTTTTTTAATCCATAAACCAATCCACTCATGCACAAATTTTTTGTATGGCTCCTCGCTTTAGGCACTCTCGCCGGCAGCGCAGCAGCCCTTGACGCCCGGGAAGTCAGCCCCTCCAAAGGCGTCGTGCGCGTGAAACTGCAGGCCGAGATGGCCGGGCAGGTGGGTAATGCGCCCCGCCGTGTGGCCTCAGGCACACTCTCAACGGGTGTCTCGACCCTGGACCGCGCGTCAGACCGCATCAAGGCCAAAGGCATCCGACCGATGCTGCCTTACAATCCCCGCTTTGCCGAGCAACGCGCCAAGTACGGACTCGACCGCTGGTATGTGATCGACTTCGACGAGAACGTGTCGGTCGACCAGGCCCGCAAGATACTCGCCGGCACCCCCGGCGTGGAGCTGTCCGAGGCAGTGGTGCCTATGGTGCTCAAGGAGGGCAACGGCAACTTCGTGACCACCACACGCCCGCCCATGAAGGCCACTGCAGCGGACTATATGTTCAACGACCCCCAGCTGCCCTCACAGTGGCACTACCGTAACTTCGGCAACACCGGCACCGCCGTCGAAGGTGCCGACATCAACCTCTTCGAGGCCTGGAAGACCGAGACAGGCAAGAGCGACGTTCTCGTGGCTATCATCGACGGCGGCGTCGACTACAAGCACGAGGACCTTGCAGCAAACATGTATGTCAATCTTGCCGAGCTCAACGGCAAGCCCGGCGTCGACGATGACGGCAACGGATATGTCGACGACATCTACGGATACAACTTCTGCACCAACTCGGGCGAAGTATATCCCCACAGCCACGGCACACACGTGGCCGGTACTGTAGCCGCCGTCAACAACAACGGCATCGGCGTAGCTGGCGTGGCCGGCGGCGACGGCACTCCCGGCTCGGGCGTCAGAATGATTTCGTGCCAGGTATTCGACTCGCGCGCCGGCGCTGCCGACGGCGACTTCGCCGCAGCCATCATATATGCGGCCGAAATGGGCGCCACCATAGCACAGTGCTCATGGGGCTGGGACGCTCCCGAGTACTACGAGCAGGCTGTGCTCGACGCTATCGACTACTTCACCGAGACGGCACGCTCCGACCGCATGACAGGCGGCCTGTGTATCTTCGCATCCGGCAACATGGGCGCTACGGGCAACTACTACCCCGCAGCCTACGACAAGGTTGTCGCTGTCGCCGCTATGACCAACGAGCTCGCCCCCGCAAGCTACTCCAACTACGGCGAGTGGGTCGACGTGATCGCTCCCGGCGGCCTCCTCGACTACGGCGAGGCCGGAGGCGTGCTCTCGACACTGCCCAACAACGAGTACGGCTTCAACGAAGGCACCTCGATGGCCACACCGCACGTGTCGGGTATCGCAGCCCTGATACTGTCGAAGCACGGCAGCAAGTCGTTTGTCAACGAGAGCCTCCGCACACAGCTCACCACATCGGTCAACGACTTCTACGGCTTCCGCAACAACAGCAAGTACGAAGGCCTCTACGGCTCCGGCTTCATCGACGCTGCCAAAGCCCTCGCCATGGGCGACGGCTCGGCGCCCGAAGCGGTAGCAGACTTCAGCCTCGACGCGGCTCAGGACTACATCGCCCTCGAGTGGACCATCCCCTCGTCAAACGACAACAATGTCCACCACCACATCATCTACTACAGCGAGTCGCCCTTCACCGCCGCCACCGACCCGGGCACTCTCAGCTCGGCTGTAGCCGACACCAAGTTCCTCTCCTCGGGAGAGAAGGCAAGACATGAGATCACCGGCCTCCGCCCGATGACAACCTACCATGTCGCCATCACAGCCGTCAACCGCTGGGGCAAGCCCTCGGCAATGTCGGCCGTCAAGAGCATCACCACCAACGCCGGCCCGAAGATGACAGTCGACGCCACATCGCTCTCGCTCACGTCGACAGCATCGGCACCCAAGGCCAGTGCGACATTCGCCATCGGCAACGAGGACGACGGTATCCTCAAGTGGCAGGCATCGAAGCGCACCGCTTCGTTCAAGCCCTCGACAGCCTCACGTCCCTCGGCAGGCCGCGTGGTACCCTTCGCCGGCCAGACAGGCGGCGTCAGCGTGCGTCCCTTCTCGGCCGTGAAAAGCGAGTATGAAGCCGCCGACTACCCCGTCGACATGGCATACTTCGAGCAGATCTGGGCCTATATCGGCGACACCGACCGCAGCAAGCCCAACTCGATGGCACAGTGGTTCCGCGTCGACCCCGACAAGTACCCCGACGGATTCAACCTGACAGACATCAAGATCGACGGCATGAACGGTACCAAGCCCCGCATCGAAATCTACAAGGGTGACGTCGCCATCTCGTCGGCATCGCTGCTGCAGAAAATCCAGTACCCCTACTTCGCCTACGGCTACCCCATCGCCCTCAACGAGCAGCTCCACTTCTCGCCCGGCGAGTCATTCTGGATCGCAGTGCACTTCGACGGCGGCCAGGAAGGCTACCCCCTCTGTATGGCCAAGGCCAACGCCGGCGGTATGGCAGCATACAGCTTCATGAGTATCGACGGCGGCAAGAGCTGGTCGCAGCTCTCGGCAGCCCTCAAAGGCAGCACCTACGAGGCTGTCGCTGAAGACATGACATGGGCCATCACCGCCCGCTCGTCCAACCCCGACTGGAGCGAAGTCCTCGACATCGCCCCCGCATCGGGCACCATCCGCAAGGGCGAGAGCCAGAGCGTAACCGTCAGCGCCGACGGCTCACGCATGATCAACGGCACCTACAACCTCAACCTCCACCTGACAAGCAACCAGACCGAAAACGCCGACGTCACCGTTCCCGTCAGCTATGCAGTGTCGGGCAACCCGCACGACATCATCACCCCGAAGGTAGTCAACTTCGGCTCGCTGCTTGTAGGCCAGAGCAAGACCATGACTGTCGAAGTCTACAACCGCGGCTACGGCAACTTCACCGGCTCGGCATGGGGCCCAGGCATCTACTCTGACAAAATCTCGAGCACATCTCCCCACTTCGCAGGCCCCGACCACGTGCAGAGCGGTTTCCCGGCACGCACCAAAGTGTCGTTCGACCTGACATACACCCCCACCGAGTCAGGCTCGCACACCGGCAACATCGTCTTCACCGACAAGGACGGCAAGACCGTTCGCATCGTCGTGCAGGGCGTAGCCACCGACCCCGCCAAGCTCACCCTTGACCCCGCAGTCGTCGAAGGCGGCGTGCTCAACGTCGGCGACGAAGCCATCCAGAAGAGCTTCCGCATCTCCAACGCCGGCAAGTATCCTCTCGAATTCGTCTTCCCGCGCTTCTCGTCGGAGACTATCGAAGGCCAGACCGCCAGCTACCACAAGCACGGCTACACCGTGGCCTCGACACTCGAGGGATACAACGAGTTTGCATATGACGGCAATCCCGCGCTGATCGGCGGCACCGACATCAGCTCGCAGTTCTCCGACAGCGAGCACCTGTCATCGGCCGTCAGCCTCGGCTTCGCCTTCCCCTTCTACGGCAAGACCTACGAGAAGGCATACATCACCAGCTTCGGCGGCATCACCTTCAAGCCCAACGAGCTGACCTTCCGCGCTCCCCTGACCGAGAAGTCGCAGAGCCTCGCCGGCATCGGCATGATCGCCGCTTACGGCCGACAGCTGCTCGTCAGCCCCGACACCCGCATCGAATATGCCAAGGCCGACGGCAAGTTCGTTGTCAAGTACAGCAACGTCCTCGCTCTTGTATACGACAATGAATACATCCCCGTCAGCTTCCACATCGCACTGTCGAGCAACGGCGACATCGAGATATTCTATGACGACTACAATCCTGATGTAGTCTTCACACAGGGCTCGGGTCTCTTCTGCGCAATCGTCAATCCCGACATGGACGACAGCGTCGTTGTTACATCCGCCGACCGCGCCGACTTCTACGGCATCGAAGAGCCTTCGGCCGAGAACCAGCGCTTCCGCAGCTTCCGCAGCGGCACCGCAGTGAAGTTCGAAGCTCCCAAGCCTCTGTTCGTCAAGTCGCTCAACGTGCCCTACGGCATCATCAACCCCGGCGAAAGCGTTGAAATCACGGCCACACTCGCCGCTGACGCAAGCATGAACGCAGGCCCGACATTCAACAACATCGCCATCGCCACCAACGACCCCGCTCCCGAGTACTCGTACGTGAAGTTCAACGCCGAAATCGACGGCGCCGAACTCGCCGCCGAGGCCGCCCTCGAAGAGAGCGAACTCACCTTCGGCAAGGCTTTCCGCACATCGACAGTCAACGTTCCTGTAACTGTCAAGAACGTCGGCAAGCGCGAAATGACCATCACAGAGGCCACACTCGAGAATGGCAAGATGAGCACCGCCACCGAGCTTCCCATCGTCCTTGCTGCCGGTGTAGCCAAAGACATCATCGTGAGCGTGCCCACCGATACCGAAGGCGACATTGCCGACGCACTCATCGTGAAGACAACGGCCGGCGACCTCCGCGCCGAAATCTCCGGTACCGTCATCGGCTGCCCCGAACTCGGCCTCAGCTTCAACTCTGTCGAGGAAACAGTCGAGAGCCGCACACCCCTGCACAAGGACCTCGTCGTCAGCAACAACGGCAACGAGACACTCCTCTACTCCATCACTCCCGCTCCCGGAGTACGCCTCTCACTGCCCGAAAACGCAGCATCGACCACAAACTACCAGTACAGCTTCTCGGGCGACGACAGCAACGTCAAGTTCGAGTGGGTTGACATCGAGACCAACGGCCTCGGCGAACAGCGCGGCATGACTTACTATCTGTCGCACGACTTCGTCGCCGTGGACCTGCCCTTCGAGTTCCCGTTCTACGGCAAGAAATACAGCAAGATGTATGTCTACAACTCGGGCTTCGTAAGCTTCACCGAGCGCCGCGACGACAAACTCTGGCCTCAGCCTCCCGCCGAGTTCCCCGCCGGTACACTCTTCACCAACATCATCGCACCCTACTGGGGAATGCACTCGATGGACCAGACCAAGACCTCCGGTACATTCCACTATGTCACCGAGGACCGCGCCGTGGTATCGTTTATCGAGTACGGCAACTCGATGAACTTCGGTGTCGACTTCCAGGTAATCCTCGAGAAGGACGGCTCGTTCAAGTTCCAGTACAAGGGCGCTTTCGATGAAGCAGTTATCTTCGGCATCTTCGGTCTCGCAGGTATCTGCAACGCCGACGGCTCGTCGAGCATCCGTCTGCCCGAGCGCATGGTGACCTTCGACCGCGCCGTATCGTTCTCGCCCGTGGTAGAATCGCCCGTTGCCCCCGGCAGCAGCGAGACCATAGGTCTTGACTTCGACACTAACCGCATGGCCGGTGTCTACGAGCAGACCCTCGCCATCAGCAGCAACGTGCCCGGCACCGAGAAGGTATCGCTGCCCGTCAGCCTGACCATCACCGGCAAGTCCGAGCCCGTATGGCCCGCCGACATCACCGTCGAGAACGTCGTCGGCTACCAGTCGACCGACTTCACCAACGAAATGGTGATGATGGGCGCCATGTACGACGCACCCCTGACTGTGTCCAACAACGGCACAGCATGCTTCGAAATCACCGACGTACATGTCGACGGCCCGACCATCATCGACGAATTCTTCGGCGACGAGATGCCCGTATTCTCACTCTTTGTCAAGACCGACGAACTCGACTGGATAACAGGCGAGCCCACCGGCCGAAAGGTATGGCAGCTATTCGAGAGCGGCTTGATGACAGTCAGCGTAGGCGCCGAACCCGTACAGTTCAGCGTGCCCATGATGCCCTCTGAAATAGCATATACCATCGGCGAAGTCAACGTAGGCCTCACATTCACCTACATGACAGAAGAAGGCGAGAAGCAGCACAAGACCAACGTCCGCTTCAACATCACTCCCGCTCCCGCCGTCACTCTCGACCGCGAGGAAATCCGCGTGAAGGCATCGTCGGAGACCGACACCTTCACCGAGACCCTCAAGCTCGGCAACGAAGGCGAGTACAAGCTCAACTACACCCTCTCGCTCGACCCCACCGGCATCGGCGAGGAAATTGAAGAAGGCGGCGGTGGCGGCATCGCTCCCTGGACAGCAAGCCTCAAGGCTGCATCCGCATCCGTGCCCGAGGCATGCCGCGTGATAGCCAAGGCCAAGGCTCTCGATACAAAGGATGACAAGAGCACCTTCGACGAGCCCGACAACTTCGAGTACCGCAACGCAATGTTCTACCCCGCCCTCCCCGGCACCAAGGCTGTCTACAACTACGGTCCCAACTCGCTCTATGACATGTTCAAGGCCGCTACCTGGTTCAAGGCTCCTGCCGAGGGCTTCAACGTATCGCACGTCTACATGCCCGTGAGCATCGAGACAGCGACCAACGTCGACATCCGCATCGAAATCGTTGCCGGCTCAAGCCCCGCTGACGGAGGCGCAGTACTCGGCAAGGGCAAGCTCCACATAGCAAGCCAGGCCAACCCGGCCACAGGCCAGTACTTCGTAGTACCTCTCGACAAGAGCGTATACCTCAACCCGGGCGAAGAGTTCTGCGTAGTAGTCACCTACCCCGCAGGCATCAAGCTCCCCTCGTACCTGGTTGCCAAAGAAGAGGCCGTAGTGACCGGACGCTACCTTGCATGGACACAGGAAGCAGACTGGTATGACGTCGGCGAGCTCTTCAACGACCAGTACGGCTCGCTCGGCTACATCATGACATGTCTCGAGACTGTCGAGGGTCAGCCCTGGATCAAACTGCTCGACACAGCCACCGAAGGCACCGTCGAGGCAGGCTCGTCCACCGATGTCAAATTCGCCATCAACGCTGCCGCCGCACGTCTCGAGAAGGACAACAAGGCCGTGCTCGTCATCAAGGGCAACGACCCCAATGCTCCGCTTATCAACTTCCCCATCGTGCTCGACAAGAACGGCTCTCCCGTGATTGTTGCTCCCGAAGGCATCGTCTACACCAAGGAAGGCACCAAGACAACAGTCGACGTGACCGTGACCGAGCCTGACGGCGACGACTTCACCATCGAGTTCGCCGACGCTTCCGGCAACGCACGCATCACTGCTGTCGACGCCGGCAACGGCACTGCCACCGCAGGCGAGGACGGTACATATAAGGTTAGCGGCACCAAAGAACCCGTCGCCGTCAGCGTCGAAATCGCTCCCGACTACGGCTCGGCAGCCGCAGGCAACGCCTTCAACATCACCGTCACCGACGACAAGGGTCTCTATGCCGACGCCGCCGTACGCTACGACATCGAGCATGTCAACCGCGCGCCCGTGGCCGCTACAGACATCGCACCCGTGGTCATCGCCAAGGGCAACATGTCGGAAATCATCGCTCTGTCGAGCCTGATCAGCGACCCCGACAACGACCGTCTCGAGTACACAGTCACAATGCCTCACTACCGCTTCGCCGAGGCCTACACCACAGCCGACGGCGTAATCTTCTACGGCAAGACCGCCGGCAAAGTGACAGCGACAGTCACCGCCACCGACCCCTCGGGTCTCACAGCAACTGTCGAAGTCCCCGTCGAAGTTACCCGCAATTCGGGTCTGACCGATGCAGAGGCAGCAGCCGGCATCGTCAAGGTTACTCCCAACCCCGTTGACGGCGACATCAACGTCTTCTGCGGCTTCGAGGCTGACGACGCACTGTTCACCCTCTATGACGCAGCAGGCAAGGTTATCTCGGCCAACAACACTCCCGTTGCCGCCGGCGCACCTGTGGTGATACCCGCCGACGCTCTGGCACGAGGCATCTACATCCTCACCGTCACTACCGACGACCGCACCTACACCGTACGCATCATCAAACCCTGACGCTACGGTCATCTGAACTAAACGACGACCGGACCGGCACACCGCCGCTCCGGTCGTCTTTTTTTTTGTAACTTTGCACCGTATAAGGAAAAAGAACAGACACTCATGCACAGCGACAACGAATACTTCGGGCGCACGGCCCTGCTTGCCGGCGACAGTATGATGGAGACCCTCGCGGCCTCACGCATTATAGTCTTCGGCACCGGAGGCGTCGGCTCATGGTGTGTGGAGGCTCTTGCCCGCAGCGCCATCGGACATATCACTCTCGTCGACAGCGACACTGTGGCGCCGTCGAATATCAACCGCCAGATGCCGGCTCTCGCCACCACTGTCGGGCGCCCCAAAGTCGATGTCATCGCCGAGCGCATAGCGGCGATAAATCCTGACGCAAAAATAAACGCTGTCTGCGGGAGATACACTCCCGAGACAGCGGATACGTTCGGTATAGAAAACTATGATTATGTCATCGACGCCATCGACTCTCTCGCCGACAAGGCCGACCTTATACTGCGCTGCACCGACCCGGCCACAGCGCCGGCACGCGGATTCTTCTCGTCGATGGGCGCGGCGCGCAAGCTCGACCCGTCGAAAATAGCGGTAGCGGAATTCTGGAAAGTCGACGGCTGCCCTCTGGCAAGGGCGCTGCGCACGCGCTTCCGCCGCTCGGGCTGCTTCCCTAAGAAGAAATTCCGCTGCGTCTACAGCCCCGAGACTCTGCCGCACCGCGCCGAAGGGCCTCAGGGCGTCAACGGCACCTTCGCCCATGCCACAGCCATCTTCGGGCTGCGTCTTGCCGGGCTTGTCATAGAGGACCTGTACAAAGGCTGAGGGCTACTTACGGCTCTTTTCAGGCACGACTACGCCGGTGAGCTTGACGGTGACAGTCTCCGACTTGTCAGCGCCGTTGCGGAGGCGTATGCGCACATCCTTGCGCACCTCGCCCCTCTGACCTTTGGGGATAAAGGATACCTTCACCTTCGATGTCTTGCCGGGGCGTATGGGCGCGCGGTCATACTTGGGTGTTGTGCAGCCGCAGTTTGCCGTGGCCGAGAGTATCGACACGGGCTGCGAGCCGGTGACCTTGATATTGAACTCGACTTTGACAGGGTCGGCGTCCTCGCTGACGGTGCCGAAGTCATAGCTTGTCTTGTCGAACTCGACGCCTACCTTCTGACCCGGCACCTTGCGCTCGGCGTGGAGCGATACCGAAGCCATCACGACGGCCACGAGTAGTAGAAGAATCTTTTTCATACCTAATCCTGATTATCTGTTGAAGTAATACCCGAGCACATCGGCCGCGGCCGCGAAGCTCGAGCGACGGTTGGCGAGCACTTCGGCCTCAGCGGCATCGAGGCGTGCCTTGACGTCGGGATTATCATAGAAATGCTTGCGGAGCTGCTCGTCGATAGTCTCGAACATCCACCACCGCGCCTGCTGGCGGCGCTTTTCGTCGAAGTAACCGTTGCCGCGCACGAAGTCGAAGTAGCGGTCGATCATCTCCCACACCTCGGGGATACCTAACTCGTAGTAACCCGAGTAAGTGAGCACTTCGGGCATCCAGCCCGATGTCGTGGGCGGGAAGAGATGCAGCGCCGAGCGGTACTGCGCCTGGGCAAGCTGTGCGGGGCCTATGTTGTCGCCGTCGGCCTTGTTGATGACTATGCCGTCGGCCATCTCCATGATGCCACGCTTGATGCCCTGCAGCTCGTCGCCTGCGCCTGCAATCTGTATCAGCAGGAAGAAGTCGACCATCGAGTGGACGGCTGTCTCGCTCTGACCGACACCGACAGTCTCGACGAAGATGTTGTTATATCCGGCCGCCTCGCACAGCACTATTGTCTCGCGAGTCTTGCGTGCCACGCCGCCGAGCGACCCTGCCGAAGGGGAAGGGCGGATGAATGCGTCGGGGTGCACCGAGAGCTTCTCCATGCGTGTCTTGTCGCCGAGAATCGAGCCTTTGGTGCGCTCGCTCGAGGGGTCGATGGCGAGGACGGCAAGCTTGCCGCCCTGCTTGAGCACATGCAGGCCGAAGACATCGATACTGGTGCTCTTTCCGGCACCGGGGACGCCTGTTATGCCTATGCGGCGCGAGTTGCCCGAGTGCGGCAGACACTTCTCGATGACTTCCTGAGCCACGGCATAGTGGTCGGGGGCAAGGCTCTCGACGAGAGTCACGGCACGGCTGAGAGTGGTGACATCGCCCTTGAGGATGCCTTCGACAAGCTCCGATGCCGGGGGCAGAGGCTTGCGGCGGGGGCGCTTGTGCATGTAGGGATTGACGACGGGAGGCTGCGCCACGCCGCCGTTGACGGTAAGACCGATATACTTAGAGTCGTTTTCGGGATGTTCCATGATATTTAGACAGCCTTAGCGGCCAAAAAGTTTAGCGATGTTGTTGATAAACGAGGCTACGGCCTCTTTGCTCTCCACGGGGATGCGCAGCTCGGTGCGTCCGGTGTCGGCGTCGGTGTGCACTACCGAGTCGATGAGGCGTGCTGTCGCCTCGGGGCTGCTCAGTGTGCGCGCGAGGCTGTCGGCAAAGCCCAGGCCCTGACGGAGCAGCTCCGCGGCGTCGGGGACGCTCTGCGCCGGTGCGGCAACGCTCTCCTCCGGCTCGTCGAAGGGCAGGCGCGGATGCTCGCCGGGGGCGGCGGGCGCTTCCTCGTTCTCTGCCACAAAGGCGTCGGGCTCCTCGGGTATGATTGTCGCGACAGCCGCCACCACCTTGTCGAGGCGGTTGTCGTCGAGGGTGACACGGTCGTCGCCACCGTCAAGTATACCGGCGAAAAGGTTGCTCTTGAAGTTGAGCGTAGAGAGCATCCTCTCCTCGATGGTGCCTGTGGCCACCATGTTGATGACCTGTATGTTGCGGTTCTGGCCTATGCGGTAGACGCGGGCTATGCGCTGCTCGAGGACGGCGGGGTTCCAGGGCAGGTCGAGGTTTATGACCAGCGACGCCGCCTGAAGGTTGAGGCCGGTGCTTCCTGCGTCGGTCGATATGAAGACCCTCTTGAGCGGGTCGTCGGTGAAATTCTCGGTCAGGGTGCGTCGCTTGGCCGCGGGCACTCCGCCATGAAGGTATTCGTATGCTATGCCGGCCTTGTCGAGCTCTTCGGCGAGAATGCGTGTCATGCGCTCCCACTGGCTGAATACGACAGCTTTCTCGTCGCCGCTCTCTATCATGGCCTGTAAGAGCTGCATGGTCTCGCCGATCTTGGTGTCGAAGCGCGACTTCTGGTCGATGATGAATGTGCTGTCGCACACCATGCGCATCTGCCCCAGCAGCTGCAGCAGCCTCTTGCGGTCCTTCTCGCTCAGGAAGGCGCTGCGCTGCCATTTGCTGACGAGCTGCGCCACGGCGCTCTGACACTCGTCGTGTATCTGCCTCTGCTCCTTCGTGACGGGCACGTAGAGCACCTTGTCGGTGCGCTCGGGGAGCTGCACGGCGACATCGCTCTTGCGGCGGCGTATCATGACACCGGCGAGGCGCGCGCCCACTTCGTTGAGATTGCGGTAGCCGGTCACCTTGCCTGTCTCGGATGTCTCGACACAGCGGTCGATGAACTCATAGTAGGGGCCGAGGGCGTACTGGTCGACAAACTGCATGACTGAGTAGAGCTCGTCGAGCTTGTTCTCCAGCGGCGTGCCCGACAGCACGACGCAGTAGTCGGAGCCTACTCTGCGGGCGGCCTGCGATATCTGAGTGTTCCAGTTCTTGAGTCGCTGCACCTCGTCCATGATGACCATGTCGAAGTTCAGCGGGCCCATAGCCTTTATATCGTTTGCGAGGGTGTGGTAGGACACTATCTTGTAGAAGGCCTGGTCGTGGTAGAGCTCGCGCCGGTGTGTGTGCACGCCCTCGACGACGGCGACAGTCGAGCGGGTGAAGCGCTCTATCTCTTTCTTCCACTGGTATTTGAGCGACGTGGGGCATATTATCAGCACTGTGCTTATCATGTTCTGCCGTCGCAGAAACTCGGCGGCACCGAGGGCCTGCACGGTCTTGCCCAGCCCCATTTCATCGGCTATCAGCGAGCGTCCTGCCGCGAAGGCGAAGCGTATGCCCTCGAGCTGGAAGGGGTACAGCTCGGTGTCGAGCACTCCGGCGATATCCTCGTCCTTGAGCGAGCCGATGAGATTGAGCCTGCGCCTGCGGTCGCGCTCCTCGAGGATATAGTTGAGGGCGTCGGGATAGCAGTGGAACTGCGGGTCGATCTTGCGCGCCGTCTCGATGAATGTGGGCAGGTCGGCTATCATGCCCGGCTCGGCCACAAGGTCGTCGTCGAAGTAGCGCATCGCGGCCATAGCTATCTCTTTGGGTGCGTTGGTGCCGGGGCGCAGCCTGAGTCTTCGGCCGCCGACATAGGACATGTACAGCGATGCCCGCCTCGGCAGTGATGTCACGGGAGCCTTGCCCCTCCGCTCGAGCCATATCGACACAGCCTCGATGTGCTTGCATGTGCCGAGGCTGTTGGTGCGGAAGTCCATGCAGTCGCAGTGGTTCCACTCGCTGCCCTCACCGTGGAAAACGACGCGGTAGTTGCGGCGGCTGTGGGTGCTGCACACCGTATACTGCCCGGGCGACCAGCGGTCGGACACCTCGCTGACATTGAAGACCCCTTTTCCGGCAGCCTGCCGTCGCAGCGCTATCTGCCACTGTCGCAGCGACATACCCTCGGGGCATGACGTGGGCGACATCCCCTTGAGGAAGCCTCGCGCTGCTTTGGTTTTAGTCGTTTTAGCCATAGTCCGGATAATATATGCAAATTTACGGTTCACAATGCGAATTTGCAAACTTACGGACCGATTAATATGTTATAAAAGCAGAAGAACCGACCGGCGCCAAGGAGATAGTAATCTCTCAATCAGGACAAGAGCGGCTGAAAGTGCTGCCGACGCCAACGATTATGACCGGGGCAGGGAGCGCGGCGAGCGGTACCGCGACGCTCCCTGCCCCCGGTTCTTATTTTTCCTTGCGGCAGATGATGCGGTACAGCACCGGCACGACATAGACGTTGAGCACGGTCGATGTGACAAGTCCGCCCAGGATGACAAGCGCCATAGGAGCCTGTATCTCG
>JAICZO010000469.1 GCA_029057255.1 Muribaculaceae bacterium
CTCTTATAGTAAACGGTATTTTTAGAAATCTTCTTCGATAGAGAATTCGTCGGCAATCTCGTCGTCGAAAGTGTCGTCGGAGGCACTGCTCGGGGCGGTTTTCTCCTCGGCGGGTTCGGCCGACTTGGTCGATACGGGGCGGTTGGTCTTGTCGGCTGCCTTGAGAGCTTCCATAATTGCCTTCTCAAGCTCCTCGGCCAGTTCGGGGTTGTCCTGGATGACACGCTTTGCGGCGTCACGCCCCTGGGCAATCTTGCTGCCGTTGTAGCTGAACCACGAGCCGCTCTTGTTGATGATGTCAAGCTCGACACCGAGGTCAAGAATCTCTCCGGCCTTGGATATGCCTTCTCCGAACATGATGTCGAACTCGGCACGTTTGAAGGGAGGCGCCACCTTGTTCTTGACCACTTTGATGAATGCACGCTTGCCGAGGACGTCTTCGCCGTCTTTGATCGGGTTGCGCGAGCGTATGTCGATACGCACCGATGCGTAGAACTTGAGGGCGTTGCCGCCGGTAGTTGTCTCGGTGGGGCCGAACATCTGACCTATTTTCTCACGCAGCTGGTTGATGAAGATGCAGGTGGTGTTGGTGCGCGCTATAGTGCCTGTGAGCTTGCGCATTGCCTGCGACATGAGGCGTGCCTGGAGGCCCATGTTGCGGTCGCCCATCTCGCCTTCAATCTCGCTCTTGGGGGTGAGGGCTGCCACAGAGTCGACCACGATGATGTCGACAGCCGACGAGCGGATGAGCTGCTCGGCAATCTCGAGAGCCTGCTCGCCGTTGTCGGGCTGTGAGATGAGCAGGTTGTTGATGTCTACGCCGAGCTGCTGGGCATAGAAGCGGTCGAAGGCATGCTCGGCGTCGATCATGGCCGCGATGCCGCCGCGCTTCTGTGCTTCGGCGATGGCATGGATGGCGAGCGTGGTCTTACCCGACGACTCCGGACCGTATATTTCGATGATACGTCCGCGGGGATAGCCTCCGACGCCGAGGGCGTGGTTTAGGCTTATTGAGCCGGTGGGTATCACCTCGATGTTTTCGATGACATCGTCGCCCATCTTCATGATGGCGCCGCGTCCGTATGCTTTCTCGATGCGTCCCATTGCCTGGGCGAGAGCCTCGAGGCGAGCTGCCTGCGGGTCTTTTTCGGCACCGGTTTTCTTTGTGGTTTCTTTCTTTGCCATAAGGAGAACGTATGTAGTTTATTGTTAATTGATTTTCTGATGCAAATTTAGCGCCTTTTGTGTGCAAGAAATATGCACATATGTGTTAAAGTATGTTTATTGTTTCTTTACATCGAACCATTCTGCCATGCCTGCGTTTTATTAGTACATAGCAAAATTACTTTTTCCATTGCAAGAAATGTGATAATGATTGGTTTATTATCTAACGTGGCGCCACTGTGACAGCGGTGCCACGTTAGTTTTTATACATATACCTGCTTCAGGCGTCGTTGCTCTGGCGGAGCAGTTCGCGTGCTCGGGCGAGGTCGTCGGCGCCGACAAAGAGTCTGACTGGCGCCCATGTCGTTCCGGCGCCGTAGAGGGTCGACATGTTGTTAGGCTCCACATATGCCGCAATGCCGGCATTCTCGAGCATACCTTTCGCTATAAAAGCGTCGGGCTCGCCGCTGAATTCAGCGGCGAGCACCCACTGCCTGTTTTCTTTCATTATCAGTATTTATCTGACGATGAGCAGATAGTAGTTCTTCTTGCCTTTCTGGACGATGATGTATCGGTCGTTGAGGAGCATCGACAGCGATGCCACGGCCTGGGGGTCGGTCTCCTTGGCTTTGTTTATCGAGAGTCCGCCGCCCTGGGTGAGCTTGCGCATCTCGGCCTTGGAGGGGAATACGGCAGCCTTCTCGGTGAGGAGGTCGGCCAGACGTATGCCGGCTTCGATGTCGGCGCGTTCTACTTCGAAAGTGGGCACGCCCTCGAATATCTCGAGCAGAGTCTTCTCGTCGATGTTGTGGAGTTTCTCGGCGGCGTCCTTGCTGAAGAGAATCTGCGAAGCCTCGAGAGCAGCCTCGTAGTCGGCGGCACTGTGTACCATCGTAGTCACTTCCTGGGCGAGGCGCTTCTGGAGGGGGCGTCGGCCTGGGTCAGCTTTCTGCTCCTCGATGAGAGCTTCGACTTCGCTCTGTGTGAGTTCGGTGAAAATCTTGATATATTTCTCGGCGTCTTCGTCGCTGACGTTGAGCCAGAACTGATAGAACTTGTAGGGCGATGTGCGCTCGGGGTCGAGCCATACGTTGCCGCCCTCGGTCTTGCCGAATTTTGTGCCGTCGGCCTTGGTGATGAGCTGGCATGTGATGGCGAAAGCCTCACCGCCGACAGTGCGGCGTATCAGCTCGGTGCCGGTGGTGATGTTGCCCCACTGGTCCGAGCCTCCGATCTGGAACTTGCATCCGTTCTCGCGGTAGAGGTTGAGGAAGTCGTAGCCCTGTACGAGCTGGTAGCTGAACTCGGTGAACGACATGCCCTGCTGCGACTCTCCCGAGAGGCGTTTCTTGACAGAGTCCTTGGCCATCATATAGTTGACGGTGATGAGCTTGCCCACGTCGCGGATGAACTCAAGGAAGGAGAAGTTCTTCATCCAGTCGTAGTTGTTGACCAGTATTGCGGCGTTGGGTGCGTCGGAGTCGAAGTCAAGGAACTTGCTGAGCTGTTTCTTGATGCCCTCCTGGTTGTGGCGGAGAGTCTCCTCGTCGAGGAGCTTGCGCTCCTGGCTCTTCATCGAGGGGTCGCCGATCATTCCCGTAGCTCCGCCTACAAGAGCGATGGGCTTATGGCCTGAGCGCTGGAAATGCTTGAGCATCATCACACCCACAAGGTGACCGATGTGCAGACTGTCGGCAGTGGGGTCGATTCCGAGATAGCCGGTTGCCATGCCTTTCTTAAGTTCTTCGTCGGCGCCGGGCATCACGGTATGAAGCATGCCGCGCCAGGTAAGTTCTTCAATAAAATCCATTGTCTGTTATAAAGGGAATAGGGAATAATTCTTAAAATTCTGTAAATGCCAGAGGCAGAAGCGACTGTACCGAGGGCAGACGGTAGATGGTCTCGCGGCCCACGAGCAGCACCGGCACATGGTGTCCGGCCAGCACTTCATACTCCAACAGAGCCTGGCGGCAGGCGCCGCAAGGGGCTGTCGGAGGCTCGCATTCGACGCCGTCGGTACCTACCGATGCCACGGCGATCATCTCGAAGCGAGCGTCGGGGTAGTTGGCGCCGGCCCAGTAGCAGGCCGAGCGCTCGGCACAGGTGCCCGAGGGGAACGCTACATTTTCCTGATTGGCACCGGTTACTGTCACGCCGTTGTCAAGCAGTATGGCTGCGCCTACCTTGAATTTGCTGTAGGGAGAGTAGGATCCTTTGGTGGCATTGCGGGCAGCGTCGACAAGAGCGCGCGAGCGCTCGTCGAGCTCGTCATAGGCATATGCCTTGAGCGGTATGATAATATCGATGTCTTTCATGTAAAAAGTGTGTTTGGAGTGCAAATTTACGGCTTTAGCCGCCTATTTCAAAAATTTAGGCTATTAAAATTTCGCTATTTTAGAAATATACACTATTTTTGCAGTCGCGTAAGCAGTGCATTCCAAGGTATTGCTCTGCGGTAGCACATGCACTCTCTCCCGATTTTTTTATTCTGATAAACGCAAACCAATAATATCAATGGAAAAAAACACACCGACCACCGAACAGGTCGACATGAGCGAAGACATCATCGCCAAAGCGCGTGCAAACAAGAAATCTATCGTGTGGGGCTCTATTGCAGCTGCTGTAGTTCTCATCGGTATATTCGTATGGATCATGGTGGCTCAGGCCGGTAGCCGCAAGGCTGACGAGCTCGTGGCCAAGGCCGATGCTGCACAGACCGACTCTATAGCCCTCGCTCTCTATACCCAGGCTGCCGATGCCGGTTACAAGAGCGGCAACCGTGCGGCTGCCGAGGCAGGCATCCGTCTCTATCGCGACGGCAAGTACGAGGAAGCTCTCAAATATCTCGGCAAGGCATCGCTCGACGACGAAGTGGCTGCTGCCGGTGTATACACTCTCGAAGGCGACTGCAACGTAAACCTCGAGAAGTACGACGCTGCCCTCAAGTGCTACGACAAGGCTATCTCGAAGGCTGACGAAAACCCCGAAGTAGTACCTTTCATCCTCATAAAGAAGGCCAACGTATACCGTGCTCAGGGCAA
This sequence comes from Muribaculaceae bacterium, assembly GCA_029057255.1. Taxonomy (GTDB): domain Bacteria; phylum Bacteroidota; class Bacteroidia; order Bacteroidales; family Muribaculaceae; genus CAG-873. Next base: position 4,206 of record JAICZO010000469.1, read on the forward strand.
GTTTGCCGACGAAGCCAAGGCTTACAAGGAAATCATCGACGAATATCCCTCGTATGTAGCCGGCACACGCACCGACATCAAGAAGTACTACGAACGCGCCCTCGCTGCTTCGCAGGCAAAATAAACTAAGAATCAGATACACAGCCATAACAAGCGAGAGAGGGCTGCCGCGTTAGCTTCGTGGCGGCCCTTTTTTGCTACAATATATTGACTATCAGCAGACAGATATGTCCGATAAAAAGCTTGAGCGTCTGGCCACACAACCTATAGGCCGCCTTCTGTGGGAGTACAGTCTCCCGGCGGTCGTAGGCATGCTCGTGATGGCTCTATATAATGTAGTCGACCGAATATTCATAGGGCAGTGGGTAGGCCCCGACGCTATCGCCGGACTCGCCATCACATTCCCGGTGATGAATCTGACAACGGCCATAGGCGTGCTTATCGGCGTCGGTGCCTCGGCCCGCATGTCGATAGAGCTTGGCGCCCAGCGCCTTGACAGAGCCGGCATAATCCTGGGCAACACCATGATGCTGACACTTGTCAACGGTGCCCTCTACATCGCCGCCTTCGTCTACTGGCTCGACCCGCTGCTGCTGCTCTTCGGCGCCAGCGAGGCCACGCTCCCTTATGCCCGCGACTACATGCTTGTGCTCATGCCCGGCTGTCTGCTCACCAACATCGCGTATGGCCTCAACAACCTTATGCGTGCCTCGGGCTATCCGCGCAGAGCAATGATGACGATGATAATAGGTGCTGTGGTCAACGTCGGTCTTGACCCGCTTTTCATCTATGTCTTTGACTGGGGCATATCCGGTGCCGCTCTTGCCACCGACATAGCCATGGGAGTCTCGGCCGCCTTTGTGCTCCGGCATTTTTTCCGTCGGGAGTCCTCGGTCAGATTCCGTCGCGGCACCTACCGCCTGCGGTGGCACATAGTGCTCGGCATCATGTCCATCGGCGCGGCGCCTGCCATAGTGAATGCAGCCTCTTGTGTGGTCAATGCCTTGGCCAACAATGCTTTGCTGCAATACGGCAGTGACCGCGACATCGGTGCCGCAGGCATCATGGTGACATATACGTCGCTCTTGGTGACGGTCGTGCTCGGTCTGTGTCAGGGCATGCAGCCCGTCGTGGGATATAACTATGGCGCGGGGCAGCTTCACCGCCTCAGGCGCGCATATTTCCTTGCCGTGGCGGCCGCGAGCGTCATTACGGGAGGCGGAGCGCTTATAGGCCTGTTCTTCCCCTCCGACATAGCGCGGGTCTTCACCACCGACGCCGATCTGATTGCCGCCACCGACCGTGCGCTCGGCAGCTGCCTGCTGATGTTTGCCGTGGTAGGTTTCCAGATTATATCCACATCCTTCTTCCAGAGTGTGGGTAATGCTTCGGAGTCGATACTCGTGGGTATGCTCCGTCAGGTCATCTTCCTTATACCCTTGCTTGTTTTCCTGCCGCGCACCTTCGGCATCGACGGCGTATGGTATTCTTTCCCTATCTCCGACGCAGTCGCTACGGTAGTTACATTCGTGCTTATTATCAAGCAGTTCCGGACGTTGAAGGCTCAGGCTCGCCTCAAGACTTCTGAAACTCTGTAGGCGACATGCCCGTGAGGTGCTTGAAGTACTTGCCGAACGATGACTGATTGGAGAAGTTGAGGCTGTAGGCCACTTGCTGGATGTTCTTGCCCGAATACCGCAGCAGGTTCTTGGCCTCCATAATCACGAAATGGTCGATCCATCGTGCCGCCGAGCGTCCTGTGGCCTCTTTGACGAGCAGCGACAGATACTTGGGCGATATGAAGAGCTTCGAGGCGTAGAAATTGACTGAGCGCTCCTTGGTGTAGTACAGGTGTACGAGCTTGAGGAAGTCGTGCACGTAGCTGCTGCGGCGCGGCCCCATGCCCTCGGTGTTGTTGATTTCGATGCGTTTGTAGAGCAGAAGCATCATCTGATAGAACATTGCCGACGTGAGGCTCGACAGTATGTGTCGGGTCAGCTGGATGTTGAACTGGTCGTCGAGCACCAGGCTGATGAGTTTGAGATACCTTATAAGCAGCGGCAGCTCACGCTCGTGCAGGTCGAAGACAGGGCTTTTGCGCTCGACAAGAGCTTCGCCCGAGATGGCCGAGAACGATATGTTGACATCCTGCATGAAGGCAGCCGAATAGCCTAAGATGTAGGCATCTACAGGCTCGTCGTTCCTTATGTTGAGCTGGAGCACAGTGCCGTGCGGGAATGATATGGTGCAGGGCGCTTCGGCGACATAATCCTCGAAGTTGACATTAAGGCGCACTGTCCCCTGTGCTATGACAAGAAATACAGAACCTTCTACTTTTATGCTTTCTGTGCCCGGAAATGAAAGGTTGTTGCCGGGCTCTGTCATTAAATGAGCGAAAACTACGTTATTTTCAATGGCTTTGTATTCTGTTGCTGTCTTCTCGAGAAGCTCTAATCCGTCTGCCGTGATTCTTTGTTCCATCAGTACATTATACAATAATGCCCCAAAATTACGAAAATTTTGGGGCTTATACCATCGTTGTGTACTTTTTTGCTATAAATCTATCCTTTCGGAACAGTCAGCATTTGTCAAGGACTTCTTTCAGTGCCTTTTTATCGAGGTTCTGTCCGATGAAGACGAGTTTGACCATACGGTCGCCGTAGGTGTCGTCCCAGTCGCGGGCGAGTCCGGGTTCCTGCTCCATAAGCACTTCGAGTTCTTCCTCCGGCGCTGTGGCGTACCAGTAGCCCGACTCGGTGAGTTTCTTCTGCACGCCGGCCTGCTCGAAGAGGTATGACATGTCGGTATTGTGCTTGAAGTAGAGTATACCCTTGGCTCTTATGATGTTTGATGGCCACTGAGATGCCACAAAATGGTCGAATCGGTTGATGTCGAAGCCGGGGCGGCGGTAGTAGACGTATGTCTGAATGCCGTATTCTTCGGCCTCGCCTTCGCCGTGGTGGTGATGGTGGTGGCAGCAGCAGTGGTCATGGTCGTGCTCGTGGCAGTGCTCATGTTCGTGCTCATGCTCGTGGTGATGATGTTCATGCTCATCCTCTTCCTCCTCCTCTTCTTCGGGGTCTCCTTCAATAGCATGTATCCATGCAGCCGACGTGGCCACCTTCTCGAAGTTGAACATACCGGTGTTGAGCAGCACGTCAAGGTCGATGTCGCAGTAGTCGCACTCTATGATTCTGGCCGAGGGCTGCAGGGCGCGGATTATGGCGCGAATGCGTCCGGCCTCCTCCTTGCTTACTTCCGATATTTTGTTGAGCAGGATGATGTTGCAGAATTCAATCTGCTCTATCACGAGATTCTCTATGTCGTCCTCATCGATGTCCTTGCGCTTGAGCGAGTCGCCGCAGGCAAACTCACTCTTCATGCGCAGGGCGTCGACCACCGTTGCAATGCAGTCGATGCGGGGCACACCGTGGCGTGTATATTCCGAGCCCATGTTGGGTATCGTGCAGATTGTCTGCGCGATAGGCGCAGGCTCGCAAATGCCGCTTGCCTCGATGACGATGTAGTCGAAGCGTCCGGTGGCAGTCAGCTCTGAGAGCTGCTCTATGAGGTCCATTTTGAGAGTGCAGCAAATGCAGCCGTTCTGCAGAGCCACGAGGTCGCCCTCGTCCTTCTTTCCTACGACGCCGCCCTTCTGAATGAGCGATGCGTCGATGTTTACTTCGCCTATGTCGTTGACTATTACAGCGAAGCGTATGCCGCGCTCGTTGGTGAGTATTCTGTTGAGAAGCGTTGTCTTGCCGCTGCCCAGATAACCGGTGAGCAGCAGCACCGGGATTTCCTTATTTTCCATAATGCCGGATATAGCTGTTTGTTATGTATCGTTGTCGGTTGTGTTTACGTTCTGTTTAACGCTTATGTGCGCCATGATGTTGCGCCGCAGCCCCTCCGCCTTTGCTCTTTTGACAGCCGAGTGAGAGAAGACAGCCGAGAAGCCTTCGCGGTCGAGCTTCGCTATGGCGTCGGCGTCGAGAGCCATGAGCGCTTCCGACGGCTCGAACTCCTCGATGACCGTCGTCCGGCGGGTGTTGCGGTTGTGCGGGCACACATCCTGGCATATGTCGCAGCCGTATATTCTCCCGTCGAGAGTCAGTCCGTCGGGAAAATCGCCGCGGTGCTCGATTGTGAGATACGACAGGCAGCGGCGGCAGTCTATGCTCCCTTCGCCGTCGAGTGCTTTGGCCGGACATGACACTATGCAGGCACGGCAGCCGCAGCAGCCGCCATCCTCGAGCGAGCTGTCCGGCTCGACATCGTGGGTCCACAGTATCTCGGCCAGGAAAACGCGCGAGCCTATGCCGGGCACTATCAGGTGGTTGTTCAGCCCGATGACGCCTACGCCTGCACGAGTGGCCCAGAAGCGCTCTCTTATCGGCGCCGTGTCGACGCATATGCGCGTGCCTGAGCCGGGAGCCATAGCCTCCATAGCCGCAGCTACGGGTCTGAGACGCTTGCGCAGCACCTCGTGATAGTCGCGCCCGAGAGCGTAGTCGGCGAAGAGGGGGTGCCGCCTGCTGCCCGGGCGGGTGTATGCGAATGCGCAGACAACTACCGTGCGGGCGCCTTCGAGCAGCAGCGAGGGGTCGCGCCTGATGTCGCAGTAGCGCTCCATATACTCCATCGACGCGTGCCTGCCCTCGGCCAGCCACCGGTCGTAGGCGGCCTCCAGCCTTTCGGGTATGGCCGTGACGGCGGCAAAGCCCGTAGCGCAGGCTCCCGCATCGGCGCATAGCCTGCGGATATCGTCCTTACATTGGCAGAGGTCTGAACTCATAGCCTTGTGACAGCAGCCACTCGATAGAGCGGGGCAGGGCATAGCGCATGTTGGCCGATGCCTTGAGCGAATCGTGGAATACTATTATAGAACCGTTTCGGGCGTATCGCTTCACATTCTCGAATACCTGTTCGCCGCTAAGCTTGCGGGAGTAGTCGCGGGTGACCAGGTCGTACATGACGATGTTGAAATGCTCTTTGAGAGCCTTGCCCTGCGATGTGCGTATAAGTCCGTGGGGAGGGCGGAAGAGGGGACTGTCGATAAGCTCGGCGGCTTCGGCGACGTCGCGCAGATACTGGCGCGTGGTCGATTTCATGCCCTGCAGGTGGTGCATGGTATGGTTGCCGTAGGAGTGGCCGCGGCGTTTCACTTCCTCAAGCAAGGCAGGGTTGCGCCTGACATTGTCGCCCACCATGAAGAATGTGGCCTTGATGTCGTAGCGGTCAAGCACATCGAGCACCCACGGAGTCTCCTCGGGTATGGGACCGTCGTCGAAGGTAAGGTATACTACCGGCTTGCCGCCCTTGCGCTTGAGGCGCCAAAGAGCTTCGGGGAAGAGCAGGCGGTAGAGTATTGGCGGTTGTTCGATAAACATGACTTTCGGCTTGAGGGATTGGTAAACAGAGCCATAAGGCCCTCAGACAGTTCCAAGGGCCTTATGACAGGATATTGTGGTTTCAGTTGATGACATAGTTCCACTCGGCCGGAGTGAGGGAGTACCTGTCCATCAGCTCGCGGCTGAACCGCATCGGGTCGACGCCTGCCGCCTCGTTGAGAGCGAGGATGTTCATGGCTTTGCGTATGACAGCCTTCTGCGAGTCGGGGAACGAATCTATCTCCTTGGCGAGCATGTCGTAGTCATAGCCCTGGATGTATACCAGCGGTGCTACGCGCAGGTCGGTCTCGAGGGTCATGGCCGACAGAGCGGCGCGGTCGTCGTTGCGGTCGGGGTCGGAGAGCAGCGAGCTGTCGGCAGCGAGAATCTCGGCCTGGTTCTTGAGGGCTACAGCTTCGCCGAGATACTGCAGGGCGTATGTCTCGGAGCGGCCGAGCTGCGACAGAGTCACGGGGTCGAGCGTGGTGGCATACTTGACGAGCTGGGCGTAGCGCTCGGCCTCGGCGCTTGCTATGCGGTCGGCGGCCTCGAGGTCGGCCGGATTGCCCGAGAGCATGTACAGGTCGATGTAGGTGCGGGCGAAGTAGAGTCCGAGCATCGAGTCGAAGGGCGATACTTCGGCGGGCATCTTCTCGAGAGTGAGATTCAGCAGCTGACGTGCCATGTCGGCATGTGTTGCCGGCTCGTCGAGGCCGTTCTCGCGCGCCACCTTCTTGGTCTCGGCTGTAGGCTCGAGCTGCGGTGTCATCATGAGGTTCTCGACGATGGTGTATATGCCCGAGCGTACCGACGATACCATGCGGCGCACTGTCTCGTCGAGATAGAGCTTGGTGGCGTCGGGAGCGTCGAGGCCGCCCCAGCGGTAGTCGGCCACGATGTTGCGGTACGACTTCTCGGCCGTGGGGTTGTACTCGGCATCATAGAAGGGTGTCACCTCATATGCCATGCCCGTGGCCGACAGATAGGGCGTCAGTCCGAGATAGTAGGACGAGGGCACGGTGAAGGCGAAGTAGGCGGGGCGCTTCCAGTTGTTGGCGACGCTGTTGGCCACGATGTCGAGCGACAGCACCTTGCTTTGGTTCAGTCCCGAGCCGAGAGTCGACAGGTCGGTGTGGATGTCGCTCAGGTAGGGCTTGAGGTACATGCTGTCGACGGCAGCGTCGCCCGAGCTGTAGCGGGCCATTGCCGCCTCGGCGTCGACGGGCATGACGACCTTGGGCGTCTCGAGGTAGGGCGCGCCGTAGGTCTTGGCGTCGGAGCCGTAGAGCGCCTGCAGAGCCTTGCGGGCGTCGGTGACGTTGCGGTCGCGCGGTATGACGAAGCTGTAGGCCATGCGCTCGTAGGCATAGTCCTGCGGGCGTGCGAGCATGTCGACGGGGCCGGCACCCGATGTGGGATGCTTCATCTGGTCGGCATACCAGTCGGTGGTGAGATACGACAGGTTGACCACGCGCACGTCGGTGCGGAAGCCTTCTACTTCCTGGGCGTACCACAGCGGGAAGGTGTCGTTGTCGCCGTTGGTGAAGATTATGGCGTCCTTGTCGAGCGAGCTGAGGTAGTTGAAGCCGAAGTCGCGTGTGGTGTAGCGGCCTGAGCGGTCGTGGTCGTCCCATGTCTGGCTTACCATCTGCAGGGGCACAGCGATGCCGATGAGGCATGCAAGTGCGGCGGTGGCTGTGTCGAGAGTCTTCGAGGGTTTTTCCTTGGCGCCCTTGCCGCTGCCGAGGAGGTCGCGCAGCATTATGCCGATGGCAGGGACTCCGACGCCTATCCACATGGCGAAGGCGTAGAACGAGCCTGCGAAGGCGTAGTCGCGCTCACGCGGCTGGCCGGGTGTCTGGTTGAGGTAGAGCACGATGGCTATGCCGGTCATGAAGAAGAGGAAGAATACAATCCAGAACTGCTGTATGCCGCGCTCGGGGTTGGTGCGGTGGCGGTACAGCGCCTGATAGAGCAGACCGATGAGGCCGAGGATGAGGGGCAGCATATAGAACACGTTGTGGCCCTTGTTGCCCTTGCCGAACTCGTCTGGCAGGTGTGTCTGGTCGCCCAGGCGAGCGTTGTCGATGAAGGGTATGCCCGATATCCAGTTGCCGAGATGGGGCTCGCCGTTGCCCTGCAGGTCGTTCTGGCGGCCTGCGAAGTTCCACATGAAATAGCGCCAGTACATGTGGTTGAGCTGATAGTTGACGAAGTATCGCAGATTGACGTCGAAGCCGGGCTTCCATACGGGCAGCTGCATGATTTCCTCGCCGGTGACGCCGTCGATGTTGGTTGTCGCAGGCTGGAGGTGCGACAGATAGGGCATCACTTCGTACTTGGGCGCGAATCCCTGCTGTGCCCACTTGGCGCGGACGGGCTGGGGTATCGAGTAGATGTCGGGAGTGTTGTATCCGGCCCATGACTTGTATCCGGCGACATGCGCGCCTGTCGGCTCGTTGCTGTAGATACGGGTCAGAATCATGTCAAGGTCGGGCATTGTGCGGTAGCCGGGGCGCTCCACTTCTTTTACGTAGCGGTCGGGCTGTGTGGAGTCGGTCTTGACGACCTTGGAGTATACCTGCGAGGGGTTGTTGAAGGCAGCGCCGTTCTCGTCGCGGAGGTAGCCGTCGATGACGCGTGTGCGGGGGCGGCCGTAGTCATCGACAGGGATATAGAAGTTGCCCGAGCCTTCGGGGTACTCCTGCTCCTCGAAAGTCTCGGCGAAAACCGGACCCTTGAAGAGAGGACGGTCGCCGTACTGCTCGCGGTTGAGGTACGACGCAAGGGCGAAGACATTGTCGGGGGCGTTCTGGTTCATAGGCGTGTTGGCCGAGGCGCGGATGAGCAGCAGGGCATACGAGGAGTAGCCTACGAAGATGACGAACACGCTAAGCACAATCAGTGCGAAGGCGCGTGCCGGTACCTTCTTGCAGAAGCCGTAGACATATACTGCGAGTGCTGTGATGATCAGGATGCCGACCATGACGGAGTGGCCGATGAAAGGCATGCCCGACAGGGCTATCGAGAGGATGCTCAGTGTGCGGGTGCCGAAAGAGTCGGGGCGGGTGTAGAGGCCGCGGATGGCGGCGATGAACACTGCCACGAGGATGACGGCATAGATAAGCACGCCCATATTGTAGGACATGCCGCAGGTGTTGACGAAGAAGAGCTCGAACCACTGGGCTACCTGGATAAAGCCCGGCACGAGGCCGTAGAGGATGGCGCCGACGATGACGCAGCTCACGCCAAGGGCGATGAGCGAGCCTGTGGCGTTGACATTCTTGTACTTGCGGTAGTAGAAGATAAGGCCGAGGGCGGGGATGCACAGCAGGTTGAGCAGGTGCACGGCGATGGAGACGCCGATCACATAGGCTATCAGGACGAGATAGCGGTCGGAGTTGGGCTCGTCGGCGCGGTTCTCCCACTTGAACATCAGCCATACCACCAGGGCGGTACAGAACGACGAGAAGGCATACACTTCGCCTTCGACTGCCGAGAACCAGAAGGTGTCGCTCCATGTGTAGGCAAGAGCGGCACAGAGACCGCCGCCCATGATGAGAGCCATGCGGAAGTTGCTGATTTCTGCGGCGTTATCGCTGACGATGAGGCGGCGTATGAGGTGCGTCACCGACCAGAACAGCAGCAGTATGGTGGCGGCGCTCAGAAGTGCCGACATACTGTTGACAGCCAGGGCGGCAGTGGCCATAGAGCCGCCGAAAAGTGTGATGAAGAAGCGGGCGGCAAGCATGAAAATCGGGTTGCCAGGCGGGTGGCCTACTTCGAGTTTCGCTCCCTGGAGAATGAATTCGGGACAATCCCAGAATGACGCCGTCGGCTCGATTGTGAGCAGGTAGGTGACTGCTGCTATGACGAAGCAGAGCCAGCCCAAGGCGTTGTTGATGATATTATATTTCTTCATAATCGGTGATGAGTGCGGCATGATGACCGAGGTGTCGGGGCATGCCCTTATAAACCGCAAATTTACGCATTATCGGCGGCTTGATATAGCTCTTAACGTAATTTAAGACTCCTCAAGCAGAGGGTCGTCGTCGCCCTCCGAGCCGGGAGGCAGCATGGGGGCGGGTGTCGGGGCCGCCGGAGCGGGAGCCGGTGTCGGGGCGGCCGGAGCCGGCATGTCGGCAGGCTCGCGGGCTTCAGGCTCTTCGACAGGAGCCTCTTCAGCCGGAGCCTCTTCGGCGGGCAGTTCCTCGATGTCTTCGGGGTCAAGAATATGCTCCTGAGCGTCGATATAGTTGACTTCGTCGAGGTAGCGGAAGTATTCTTCGAAGGAGCGGCCCTCCTCGATGAGCAGTCTGAAATTGTCTTCGCTGATGGCTATGGGGCGCACACCCGCAGGCAGAGTGATGTCGGGCGAGGCTGCCATGACGGAGCGGTAGTGGTTGAGTTCGCTCTGATTGTCGAAGCCGCGCACTATGATCATGCCGAGACGGCCGAAGTTCATAGGCTCGAGGTCGAAGTCCTTCACGACGAAGGAGCGGAAGTTGTGGCGCGCTATCTCATAGAGCAGTGCGTTGGACGACACCCTGTCGGTGGGGAAGGTGAACACAAGCAGCTGGCGGCTGTCGGGGTTGATTTCGAACTCTGCCGGAGCGTTGTTGCCGCCCACATCGGTGGTGTCGTTCGACAGCTTGAGGTCCCATATCATGCCGCGCAGGTTCTTTTCGCCGGCCTGCAGCTCGCGTCCCTGCGCCATGCCTTTGAGCCATGCTGCCGCCACGGGGGTTATGTCGGTGTCGGGGTAGCGCTCGAGCAGGTCGCGGAGCACGCTGTTGAACTCCTCGGGCTTGCGCTCGGTGACATATGCGAGAGCGTCGAGGAACATGAACTTGGGCATAATCTTGCTCAGCGGGTACTGCTCCTGCATCTGTGCCACGGCCGTGTGGACGTCGCTGTTGCGGTTGTCCATATATGCCTCGTATGTCTGCTCGTAGATCTGCTGCTGGCGGGCGTCCATCGTGCGGAGGTTCTCGATGTAGTCGGGGTCGCGCATGGCTATTCCGTACTTCGAGTCGGCGAAGTCGGTGAGTATCAGCTGTCTGTACTTCTCGGCCTCGGCCTGTCGACCGTTGCGCATATACATCAGGTAGAGATTGTAGTATGTGTCGAGGCGGTAGACGTTGTCGGGATAGTCGGTGAGCAGTCGGCTGAACTCGGCCTGCGACGCGCCGAAGTCCTCGAGCTTGTCCTTGAGGATGACGCCCATGTTGTAGAGTCCTTCCTGAATGACTTCGTGAGCCGTCGCTTTCTCGGCGTCGGTCTTCGGTATCTGAGCGAGATAGTACTCGGGGTAGTGCGGGTCGTCGGAGTGGTCGTTTTCGGTGTTTTCGGTCTCCTCGGCCTTGGTCTCGCCATCGCTGTCGCCGTCGGCCTCCGCGTTCTCGTCGGTTTCGTCGGCGCTCTTGTCGAAGTCGTCGGTGTTGAATGTATCCGTGTTGAGGAGGCGCCAGT
>JAICZO010000047.1 GCA_029057255.1 Muribaculaceae bacterium
CGACTTCTTTCGAGAGGCCGTGGCGTTTGCATACTTCTGCCGGATTATACATGCGGGCATTGTCCCATTCGGTGCCGAACATCGGGTCGGGGAATGCCTTGCGGGATGACGCAGGTGCCTGCGCTATCTTTTCGAGGCTGCGGGCTACGGCCATTGCGTAGAGGTTGCCGCCGGCTTTGGCGGGGTGCAGGCCGTCGGTGGAGAATACGGTCGTACCTTCCGCGGCGTCTTTGGAGCCTTTCCATATCAGCTTGCCCCCGGCTTCAAGGTCGGCGGCGCGGCGGGCCATGTGGACGGAGGGCAGGCCGTAGTGTTCGGCCAGTGCTTCCTGTCCCTTTATCACATCGGCAGTCTCACCTTTCTGATACTTACGCATGTGAGGCTCGGTGGCGGAGTAGAGCAGGCAGATGTCGGTATCCGGGTTGTGGGCGTGTATCTTGCGGATGATGCCTTCCATCGCCGGCGTGTAAGCACCGTTGGCCGAAAATTCGATGAACACGAGGTCGGGATTGCCCGACAGCACCTGTTCCTCAACCCGGAAAGCGCCCAGGTCGGTGCCTGTCCCGGATACTCCGGCGTTGATCCATGTGAATCTGACACCGGGGTAGCGGCTCTCAAGCCATTTGGCCAACTGCAGGCGGTAGCAGAATCCGCCCTGGGTGATGCTGCCGCCGAGGAATGCCACAGTCACAGGCTTGCCTGCTTTCAGCAGACCCGTCACATGGGGCATGCCGCCACGTATGGCGCACTCGTCGTCGGCGGCATTGTCGGACAGTTCTATGGCCGGGATGTCGGAGCGCGAAGTATCGAATGTCAGAGCCGTGGCATCGGCGAAGAGCGCCGTGTAGGAGCCGATCAGCAGGGCTGCTGCGAGTAGTATCTTTTTCATTGTTTATATTTCGATGTTGTGTGTTTTTTCATTTCCGTTGGAATCGCTGATTTTGACGGCGACCTTCACCCGGTCGGATGGCGCGAACTTGGCAAACGACCATTCGTAGGGGTAGACGTCGATGCTGCGGCTGCTGTCTCCGCAGTTTATCTCCACGCTGACGCCGTCGCAGGGCGGAGTCTCGCAGAAACCGTAGACCGAGTCCCAGCCGAAAGGCGAGCGAATGCGGAAGGTGTGTATTCTGCCTGCCGCGGTGCCGCTGTCGATGACCTTATAGCCATCGTTGAGTACGGGCAGGCGGTCGGTCGCCGTGATGGCCAGCAGCTCGCTGTCGCTTGCCGCTATGCCGGCTTTGAGAGGTATGGCAATGGCGGTGAAGCCCTTGGCCTTCATGCCTACGGAGAAGCTGTTGCCGTCCGTCGTGATATTGCTGCGCGAGCCTTTGGCGTTGAGCTGAGCCACTTTAGCGCTTTCGGTTATTGCAGCTATTCTGTCGCTCAGTACTATAGAGGCAGTAGCTTCGCTGCGGCTTTCGTTGCAGAGCAGTATCCACACGTAGCGGTCTGACACGGCGGTGAGATAGTTCACAGCGGGATTGTCGCAGGCGATGAGGCCTTTGCGCAGCCACAGAGATACGCGGTTGTCGTCGTAGACAGTGCCCGGAGCTCCTCCGAAGACACGGTTTGCAAACCAGACGAAGCCTTCCTGTTTGCCGAAGGGGAAGCTCACTTTGCCCCCTGAGCGCTGTATGGCCTCGCTCACCAGATAGTCGGCGGTGAAGGCAAGGTGCGGCGGTATGTGATGGTAATATATCGAGCTTACGTCAGGGCCTTTGTAGGGGAAGTCCTCGGTCATGGTGAGGTCGGTATAGCCCGTGGCATAGTATCCGGGATAGTTGGTGAAGCGGCCGATTACGGCGTTGCGTGCGTATGTGTCGAAAATATCATCGCCCGTGTGCTGGCTAAGGCGCAGGAAGTCAGGTGCCCAGGAACTCATGAATACCGGGCGCACGAGTTTGCCTTTGGTGCGCAGGAAGTATGTCGAAGGCTGTTCGAAGCCGAGGCCGACAGGCGATACGCGCCACTGGTCGACATCATGCTCGGGAGCGTCGCCATCCACGCGGGGGAAACCGAGGCGGAACTGCTCCGAGCCTTTCCACCACATTGTAGCGTTGCCGTTATATACTCCGCCGGGGTGTATGGTCTGCACCGAGTCTGCCACGGCGGGCCAGCAGCGTATGCCGGCTATGGTCTGGGCGGCTCCGCAACGTGCCGCCTCGAGGAACTGACGGTCGCCCGTGGTCTCGTACAGGTCGACAAAATCCCACCAGGGGTGATAGATGGTAGAGTTGTAGAAGGCCTGGTAGCGCATCGGTTTTTCGCTGTTGGCATAGATGTGCATTTTCGCATCGCGTTCGGCGGTAGAGCGTGCGCGGCGCAGCCATTTTTCATCGCCTGTGAGGCGGTATGCCGAGAGCGCCTGCACCCACGACAGTATCGGAGCCGAGTAGCCTCGCGGCGCACGGAGCTCGCCGTCGGGCATGGCAATGTCGCGCAGCCATGCGTTGCGGCCGCCGAGAAGGCGGTGCAGTCCCTCGAAGTAAGTGGTTGTGAATTGGGAGCCTATAGGCGACAGGCGCAGAGTCTCGGGGTCTTTGTTGTAGCCCTCGTCGGTTGTCTGAGTGCTCCAGCGGTAGCCTTTTCGCGACAGAGTATACTCAATGGTGGGGAGCGCACGGTTGAGATAGAAGTCTTCGTCGCCTGAGTTGATGGCGGCGGCCACGATGGCAAGCGGAGCCGAGTGCACGACAGTGGGCGCTTTGGTCGGCTTGCCTTCGATGTCGTAGTAGCCGCGCATCGAGGAGTCCCAGCCGCCGTGTACGTCATCGCGCATCAGGTCGATTATGCTGTACATGGTCTCGGTCAGAGATTTGTCAGCCTGCCGGCGGTAGTCGGTCACTTTATAGACGTCGGTCACAACGTGCTCGAGAGTACTGTTCCAAGTCTGAGCCGTGAGGCCGACTTCGAAGCGACGGCTTACGGTCTGACCCGCTTTCATGCGGCTGTCAGTCATGCCGAGTACGGGCGAGAAGGCGACAGCCTCGACAAGATTATCATGGCTCTTGAGAGTGAAGCCCATCGGAGAGTGGTCCACACCGCCCCAGTCGAGCGGAGCGAGCGAGCAGTCGCCGCTGACAAAGGCTGTCATGCGGTGTCCGGCTGTTTCTGCCTCGACCATAGCCACAGGGGTGGGCATCATGGCCGAGAGGAGCATCTCGGGACGAGGCTGTATGCGTCGATACTGGTACATCGGAGGCATCTGCACGTTCGTCACCGATGTCGGCAGGGCGGCGTGTGTCGCCATAACGCCCATGCTGTAGCACCCTGATGCCGCAGGAGTGAAATAGAGCTGCAGTGTTGCGCTGCGGGCGTCTTTGTCGAGGGTCCACACACCGCGCACTTTGTGGTCTCCGGCG
>JAICZO010000470.1 GCA_029057255.1 Muribaculaceae bacterium
GCCTCAGCGTGCGGTTCTCCTGACCCATGTGGCGCTTCTGCTCCACCCCCTCGAGCAGCACAAGCGTGAACAATATCAGAGCAGTCGCCGCTATGGAGCAGAAATACATTCCCACACCCACGGCCATGCCGATGGCCGCCGTCATCCATATGCCGGCAGCGGTAGTAAGCCCGCGCACCGAACCTTTCATATGGATCATGGCGCCGCCCCCGAGGAAACCCACGCCGGTGATCACCTGGGCGGCGATGCGCCCAGGATCGCCGTTTTTGAGGCCGAGATACACCTGAGGCACATATATGCTCAACAGCATCGCCAGACATGAACCCATCGAAATCAGTGCGAAAGTGCGCACTCCCGCTATCTGCCCCTTGCGTTTGCGCTCTGCACCCACAAGGGCACCGAGCAGCATGCTCATGATGAGCTTGAATACTCCGTTGCCGAGAGTCACCTCCAGCGAGTTAAGATCGGCATAAACCGCTTCAAAAAAGTGCCACATATACCGTTTTCAGAAGTTAGACAATTTGATCCGGACATGAAATCCTCGCCGGCGCCATTATTATCATACGGCTACAACGATATAACAACATCGCCGCACGTAAAGATACAAAAAAACACATCGCCTGCAAAATGACATTACATCATACTTGCAAGCGACGTGATTTCTTATCGTATATTCCGGATAGAACCGGAACCTGCCGACGAAGTCTTATTCAGCCTTTGCCTCTTCAGCTGCGGGAGCTTCTGCGGCGGGTGTCTCGGCTGCAGCGGCCGATTTACCACGGCTGCGGCGGGTGCGGCTTGTCTTCTTGCCGGCCTTCTCCTTGAGCATGTTCTCGTTGTAGTCAACAAGCTCGATGAAGCAGGTCTTGGCGTTGTCGCCCAGACGGTTGCCGGTCTTGAGGATACGGGTATAACCTCCGGGACGCTCGGCGATCTTCTCGGCAATCTCACGGAAAAGGATGTTTACGGCATCCTTGTTCTGGAGGTAAGAGAAGACCAGACGGCGGTTGGCCATGTTGTCGTTCTTCGCACGGTTGATCAGCGGCTCGGCATACATGCGGAGAGCCTTTGCTTTTGCCAGCGTGGTGAAGATTCTCTTATGCTGGATAAGAGAGATGGTCATGTTGGCGAGTAAGGCGTCGCGGTGAGCTTTCTTGCGCGAAAGATGATTGAAAGATTTATTGTGTCTCATCGTTGTTTATTACTCTTTGTCTAATTTATACTTTGAAATATCCATTCCGAACGACAGTCCGAGGTCGGCCAGCAACTGGTCAAGCTCTGTGAGCGACTTCTTGCCGAAGTTGCGGAATTTAAGGAGGTCGGTCTTATTGAACACAACCAGTTCACCGAGGGTCTCCACTTCTGCGCTCTTGAGACAGTTTAGGGC
>JAICZO010000471.1 GCA_029057255.1 Muribaculaceae bacterium
GTGCTGCCCAAGATTGTTGCCTTCGTGCTTTTCATGCCGGTGCTTGTGGTGCTGTGTATGTGCATGGCCTTCGTGGGCGGCTGGTTTGTGGCCGCGTTCACCGACCTGATACCCGTGTCGCGCTATCTCTACGGCCTCCAGACGATGTTTATCGAGTGGTACGTGTGGTATGCGCTCATCAAGTCGATAGTGTTTGCGTTCATCATCGCCTCCGTGTCGTCGTTCTTCGGCTACTACGTCAAGGGCGGCGCCCTGCAGGTGGGCAAGGCGAGCACCGACGCCGTGGTGTGCAGCAGTATCTTCATCCTGCTTTTCGATGTTATCCTCACTAAACTCTTGCTGCAATGATCGAGGTAAGAAATCTGACAAAGTCGTTCGACGACCGCACGGTGCTGCACGGCCTTAACGCAACGTTCGAGACCGGCAAGACCAATCTCATAATCGGTCAGAGCGGTTCGGGCAAGACCGTGCTCATGAAGTCGCTTGTCGGCCTTCTGACGCCCGACAGCGGCGAGATACTCTTTGACGGCCGCAACCTGCTGTCGATGTCAACCGACGAAGTGAAGAACCTGCGCAAGGAGATAGGCATGCTCTTCCAGGGCTCGGCTCTCTTCGACTCCGAGACCGTGCTGGACAACGTCATGTTCCCGCTTGTCATGTTCACCGACATGTCGCGCGCCGAGATGCGCGACCGTGCGATGTTCTGTATCGAGCGTGTCAACCTGACCGGAGCCGAGCGCAAGTACCCGTCGGAGATTTCGGGCGGCATGCAGAAGCGCGTGGCCATCGCGCGCGCCATCGCCCTCAACCCCAGGTACCTTTTCTGTGACGAGCCCAACTCGGGTCTTGACCCCAAGACATCGATTCTGATCGACGAGCTGCTGAGCGACATCACTCACGAGTACAACATAACGACGGTGATAAACACCCACGATATGAACAGTGTGCTCGGTATCGGCGAGAATATCATATTCATCAACAAGGGCTACCGCGAGTGGGTGGGCGACATGAGCCAGATCTACAACTCGTCGAACCAGGCCCTCAATGACTTTGTCTTCGCTACACGCCTCTTCAGTGAAGTGCGCGAGTATGTGGCGGAGCACGGCACCATAGACACGCGGAAATGAAATTTGCCGACATCCCGGGGCACGAAGATGTGAAGGCGCATCTGCGGAGCATGGCCGACAGCGGGCGTGTGCCGCACGCTCTGCTCCTCGAGGGGCCGGCGGGTGCCGGCAAGTTTGCCCTCGCGCGTGCTTTCGCCCGATACATACACTGCACCGGACGCCGCCCCGGCGACACCGACAGCTGCGGCTGCTGTGCGTCGTGCCGCCAGCATGACGCCTTCAACCACATCGACACGGTGTACTGCTTCCCCGTCGTGAAGAAAGGCGGCAAGCCCGCCCTGAGCGATGACTATATAGGAGAGTTCCGCGACTTCATGGCCGCCAGCCCGTTCATGGACTTCGACCGCTGGCTGCGCGCCCTCGACAATATCAACGCCCAGCCTCAGATCTATGTGGAGGAGGGCAACCATCTGCTGCACCGCCTCACATACATGGCGAGGCAGTCGTCGCACAAGGTCGTGCTCCTGTGGCTGCCCGAGCGACTGAAGGAGGAGACGGCCAACAAGCTGCTCAAGCTTGTCGAGGAGCCTTACGGCGACACTGTCTTCGTGATGGTGAGCGATGCTCAGCGCCGCATCCTCGGCACTATCTACTCGCGCACGCAGCGTGTGGGCGTCAAGGCCTACAGCGACGGCGAGATTGTCAGCATTCTTGCCGGAAAGGGCGTCAGCGCCGATGCCGCCGCGGGCATAGCCGCCATTGCCGAGGGTAATGTCAACAAGGCGCTGCAGCTCGCCGAAGTGTCGGAGGAGCGCATGCGTTGTCTCGACCTTTTCATACAGCTCATGCGCAAGGCCTACGCCCGCAAGGTGGGCGAGCTGCGGCAGTGGAGCGCCGATGCGGCGTCGCTCGGCCGCGAGCCTCTGATGCAGTTCATCGACTACAGCACCCGCCTTATCCGCGAGAGCCTGATGATGCACCTTCGCGACAGCAGCCTGCTGACTCTTGACCGCGACGAGTGTGCCTTTGTGTCGAAGTTTTTCCCGTTCATCAACGAGAAGAACGTCATCGACATGACCGACCTCTTCGACAAGGCGCGCCGCGACATCGCCGCCAACGGCAACGCACGCATCATCCTCTTCGACCTTGCCGTCAGAATCATCATTCTTATACGACGCAAATGACCCGAGACTGTTTCCTTGACTCTGTGGCGGCGTTCTATGCTGCCGCGGGCGGGACCGATGCCGGCAATGTGGTGTATGTCCTGCCCAACAAGCGCAGCGCCATGTTCCTCAAGATGTACGTGCGCGCGCACGTCAAAGGCGTGGCCATGATGCCGCGTATCATGACGATACACACCTTCGTCGACATGCACGCCGACTTCCCGGCCGCCGACCGCCGCGAGCAGCTTTTCATGCTCTACGACGCCTACCGCCATGTCATGACGGAGCGCGGACGCGAGGGCGGCATACGCGACTTCGACGGCTTCGTCTTCTGGGGCGACATGATGCTCGAGGATTTCGACGACATCGACCGCTCGCTTGTCAATGCCGACGACCTCTTCCGCAACCTCCGCGATGTCAAGGAGATTCAGGCCGACTATCTCGACGATGACCAGAAGGACGTCATCCGGCGCATATGGGGCGAGAGCCGCCTCACAGCCGCCGATGCCGAGTCGTTCTGGCAGCATATACACCCCGAGGGCGAGGAGGACGGCATGGCCTCGCGCTTCATATACCTGTGGGAGATTCTTGCCGATATATACCACACCTTCCACGACGCGCTTGCCGCACGCCGCATGTCGTCGGCCGGCGGCCAGTACCGCCAGGCGCTGAAGAATGTGCGTGCCGCGGGGCGCGACGACATACCCGCCGACACGCACTATGCCTTCGTCGGCTTCAACGACCTGTCGACGGCCGAGACGCTGATGCTCGAGCATCTGCGCAGCCTCGGCGTGGCGTCGTTCTTCTGGGACACGGCGCCGCTGTCGATAGCCGGAGAGATAGGCGGACGCCAGCTGGCAAAGCCCCTCAAGCGTCTGACTGCCCTCGTGCGCAACTTCCCCATGCCCGAGGACTATGACGTGCCCCTTCCCGACCATACACCCGAGATAACGGTCACCGCCGTACCCTCCGACATCGGCCAGGCCAAGGCCGTCGACAGTGTGCTGAGGGAGTGGATGGCCGACGGATGCCTCGACAGCGACGACCCGCTGAACACGGCGATAGTCCTTCCCGACCCGGGCCTGCTGCTGCCGGTGCTGCTGTCGGTGCCTGCCGAAGTGGGGCGCATCAACATCTCGATGGGTCTTGCATACCGCACCACGACCTTCGCCTCGCTGCTGCACTCTGTCATAAGCATGCAGATGCGTGCCCGCGACATCCGTGGCGCCACCCACTACTACTACGAAGACATCAACTCCGTGCTGTCGCACCCGCACATACAGATTGTGGCGCCGGGGCAGGCCGACGTCATCGGCCGATACATAACATCGGAGAAGCTCTACAATATCCCGGCCGCCGAGCTTATCGCGACAGCTCCCGAGCTCGAGCCGCTGTTCGCACCCGTGCGCGACGGCGGCGACATCGACACCGTGGCGTCGTATCTCACGACGCTCTTCGACTGGCTTGCCGAGCGGCTCGCCGAGGCCGGAGGACATGCCGGCGGCTTCGAGGCTGATGCCCTCGCGTACTTCCGCAGCGAGGTGGAGGCGCTGTCGGCGCTTGTGGCGCGCTATGGCGTGACGATGAGCGACCGCACATTCTTTGTCCTCTTCGAGCGCATCTTCAACAGCCGCGGCCTGACGGTGAACGGCACGCCCCTTGAGGGCCTGCAGATTTTGGGTGTACTCGAGACACGCGCGCTCGACTTCGACAATGTCGTCATCATGTCGATGAACGAGAGCGTCTTCCCCCGCCGCCAGTATACCCGCACGATGATACCCAATGCCCTCCGCTCGGGCTTCGGGCTCCCCGATTTCGACAGTCTGGAGTGGACATACGCCTACTCGTTCTACCGTCTTATAGCCCGTGCCCGCAAGGTGTCGCTGTTCTATGACTCGCGCTCTGACGGCCGAGGCAACGGCGAGTTGTCGCGCTACATCTCTCAGATGCGGCATCTGATGCCGTCGCTGAATGTGACGTCGCGTACTCTCGGCTACAGCTCGCGCCCCGACAGCCGCCGCACTATCGTCATACCCAAGACCGACGATGTGATGGCGAGGCTCGACGACTTCCGCGCCGGCGGCTCGCACCGCCTGTCGGCGTCGGCGCTCAAGACCTACAAGAGCTGCCCGCTGAAGTTCTATCTGCAATATGCGTGCAGCATGCGGCCCGAGGATGAGCCGGCCGACTATTTCTCGGCCTCGGAGTTCGGCAACGTCGTGCATGCCGTGGTGCAGGCCGTCTATGCCTCCGAGCCGGGCACGCTCATCGACGAGAGCTGCTTCGGGCGTTGGCTGTCGCCCGGCTGCGACATCATCGGCCGCGAGACACGCCGCGCCGTCATCGCCGAGCGCTACCGCCGTGTGGCCGACCCCGATACATTCGTGATGCCTGCCGAGGGCATGCTTGCCTGCCGCCTTGTGGAGATGGTTGTGCGAGCCGATCTCGAGGCGGAGTGCCGTTTCTATTGCAGCGGCGGCCGCAGTTTCACCTTCGTGGGCAATGAATGCCGCTACAGCGGTGCGTGGCATATCGCCGAGGGGCTGGATGTCAACTTCTATATGTCGATCGACCGCGTCGACCGCATCGACGGCAAGTCGCTGCGCTTCGTCGACTTCAAGACCGGCGACGAGGATCTCAGCGCGCGAGGCGTGGAGGGGCTTTTCGACACCGGCAGCCACGCCAAGGACGGTATGCTGCAGCTGCTGACCTACTGCGAGGCTTACAGCGCTATGGTCGACAGCAGCGTGGACGTGCAGCCGGTGCTGCATCCGATGCGCCGTCTGTCGGCAGGCGCCGATCTTATCGCTCTGTCGCTTGGCGGCAGCGAGATTGTGTCGTATGCTGCCGTGGCCGACGAATTCCGTCCGCGCCTGCATGCTCTTGTGGCGGAGATTTTCGACCCGGAGCGCCCTCTGGTGCAGTGTGCCTCTGACGACGGTTGTGCCTTCTGTCCGTTCACGACGCTGTGCGGGCGCATACCGTCGCGCTACTGACTCTGACGATGGCAAGTATCTATATCCATATCCCTTATTGCCACAGCAAGTGCGCTTACTGTGATTTCTACTCGGTGGCCCGTCCGGCCGAGGCGTCGGCCTACGCCGCTGCCGTCGCGCGCGAGTGGGAGATGCGTCGCCACGAGCTTGGCGGACAGACTGTCAGGACTGTCTATTTCGGCGGCGGCACACCGTCGATTCTGCCGCCCGACGTGATAGGCCGCATGGCGTCGTCGCTGCCTCTTGCCGATGCCGTCGAGCTTACCCTCGAGGCCAATCCCGAGGATGTGACACCGGAGGCTGTCACAGCATGGCGCAGCGCCGGCTTCAACCGTGTGAGCATAGGTGTGCAGTCGCTCGTGGACACAGAGCTGCGTGCCGTCGGACGGCGACACAGCGCACGCCGCGCGCTCGATGCCATAGCCATGCTGCAGGACGGAGGCATAGGGCGCGTGAGCGCCGACCTGATTTACGGCCTGCCGGGGCAGACTGAGGAGTCGTTCGGGCAGTCGCTCGAGGGGATACTCGCTACGGGAGTCGGACATCTGTCGGCCTACTCGCTGTCGTTCGAGCCGGGCACGCGTCTGTGGCGCTGGCTTGAGCAGGGGCGTGTGTCGGAGGCTCCCGAGGAGCTGACCGAGAAGATGTACGGCATGCTCTGCCGCGCCACTGCGGCCGCGGGGATGTGCCACTATGAAATATCCAACTTTGCCGTGCCCGGGCAGGAGTCGGCGCACAATTCGTCGTACTGGGACGGCGTGACGCCTTATCTCGGGCTTGGCCCGGGGGCACACAGCCTCGGGGCTGACGGTGTGCGGCGCTGTGTGGGCGCCGATGTGCGGGCATATCTCGCTGACCCTCTGTCGGTGCTGACGGTGGAGGAGGAGAGTGCGCGCGAGCGTGTCAACGACCGCCTTGTGGCGTCGCTGCGCACTGCCCGCGGACTCGATATGGCATCGCTGCCCGAGTGGGCGCGCGCCGAGATTGCGGCGTCGGCGCGCGGCTTTGTCTCCGCCGGGCTGTTGGAGGAGCTTGACGGCCGCCTGCGCATCCCGCCCGAGCGCTGGCTTGTGGCCGATGCCGTGATACGTGAATTATTGGTGTAGAGGCAATAATGCCGCGGGCGTTGCCGTTATTATTGAGTATAAACCGATAAAACGAAAACGCTATGAGACTGAAACTATTCCTGTGTGTGACTGTGTTGCTTGCGGCGCTGTGCGCCCCCGTGCGCGTATCTGCCGGCGACCGCACCGCTTTCTCGCTGCGCGTCGGCGCTGCCGCCACTATACCGACGGCATGGCACGGCGACGGCGGCTTCACTATAGATATGTATCGCCCCGGCACGTCGATGAGCCTCGGCGGCCATGTGCGCGTGGCTCTTGCCGGAGGCTGGTATGTAGAGCCTGGCGTAGTGGCGTCGTACAGCCGCTTCCGCTATGACGAGCTGTATACCGCCGAGGGAGGCTTCGAGAGTGACGGCAACCCCGCCGTGGACCGTCTGATATTCGCAGTGCCCGTCGTGGCAGGTTATACTTTCGACCTTGGCGGCTTCGGGCTGTCGGTCTTCACCGGTCCCGAGCTGTCGCTTGGCGCTGTAGGGCGTTTCAACCCGCGCAAGCCCGAGCTGTGGGAGGGTGTCAACCGCAACATTTACAGCAAGGAGATGAACCGCGTGGGCGCCTCGTGGAAAGTCGGCGCTATGGCGAGCCTGGGTATGTTCGAGATAGGACTTGAGGCCGCAATAGGGATGACCGACATGCTGCAGGGCGCGGTGTCGTGCCGCGAGAGCCGCGTGGGCGCCACTATAGGCTACTGCTTCTGATACTCGGCAAGCAGGTCGGCGACGACAAAGGTGCTGCCGCCGACAAAGATGGTGTCGGCCGAGGCGTCGGCTGCCGTCAGTGCGTCGGCATAGGCGTCGGCGACAGTGGCGAACACAGACCCTTCGATGCCTGCGGCCGCCGCTTCGGCGGCAAGGCTCTCGGCGCTTCGGCCTCGTGCTACCGACGGGGTGGCGAAGCGGTATGTGGCGTTGCGGGGCAGCAGGGGCAGGATATGCGCTATGTCTTTGTCGGCGACGAAGCCGAGGATGATGTGCAGGCGTCCGGCAGGGCTGTCGGCCATGCGGCAGAGCGCCGGCGCGAGCCACTCCCATCCGCCGATGTTGTGGCCTGTGTCGCAGACGGTGCGTACGGGTACGCCCCCGAGCCACATCCAGCGGCCCATGAGGCCTGTGGTGCGGCACACGTCGGCGAAGCCGCGGCATACGGCTTCTGAGTTTATGCGCGGCAAGCGCTGACAGAGCACGTCGAGAGCGGCCATGACAGTGGCGGCGTTCTCGGGCTGGCAGTCGCCTGTGAGGGCGGGGTGAATGTCGCCCCAGGGTGTGCCGCGGTAGAAGGGCGCTCCGTCGGTGTCATGCCCGATGTCGAGACGGACAGTGTCGGCGGCATATACTATCGGGGCGCCGGCGCGTCGTGCGGCGCTGTCGAAGACGTCGCGCACGTCAGCGCTGTCGGCACGGCCGATGACGACAGGCACGCCCGGCTTGATGATGCCCGCTTTCTCGGCCGCTATCGCGGCATGCGTGCTGCCCAGGAGGGCGGTATGGTCGAGCGATATGTTTGTTATGATGCTCAGTATGGGCGTGATGATGTTGGTACAGTCGAGCCGGCCGCCGAGACCGGTCTCGATTACGGCCACATCGACAGCGGCGTCGGCGAAGTGCCTGAACGCCATGACCGTCGTCAGCTCGAAGAACGTGGGCGCGAGAGCGCGCAGCTCGCTGTCGGCCATGTAGGTGTCGACGAAGCGGCAGACATCGTCCTGCGGTATGGGACGGCCGCCGACGCGTATGCGCTCGCGGAAGTCCACAAGGTGAGGCGATGTGTAGAGGCCCGTGCGGTATCCCGCCGCCTGAAGTATGGCTGCTATGGTGTGTGCCGTGCTGCCTTTGCCGTTGGTGCCGGCAACGTGTATCATGGCTGGAATGGCCCGGTGCGGGTCACCCCAGCGGCGTGCGAGAGTGAGCGTGGTGTCAAGCCCGGGTTTATATGCGCCTGCGCCGACGTTCTGGAACATCGGCACCTGACTGAATAGAAATTCAGTGGCCTCGGAGTATGTTATCATATCGTTGGTAGCTTATGTCGTGATAGCTGTGTGTCAGAATATCAGCCAGCCGATGATACCGGCGGCGATTATGAGGAGTATGGGGTGTATGCGGGTGAAGAGCGTGATGGCGAGAGCCACTGCTGCGAGAACGACGCTCTTGGCGATGTCAGGAGGCGTGTGGCCGAAGTTCTCGCCGTTCATCAGGATGAGGGCGGCCGAGGCTATCAGGCCGATGACGACGGGGCGCAGCCCGGCGAAGATGCCTTTGAGGGCGGCGCTGTCGCGGTGGCGCTGGATGTAGTGCCCGGCATATCTGACCAGAAAGAAGGAGGGCAGGACGACGACGATGGTGCACAGCAGCGACCCTAAGATGCCGAAGAGGGGCGAGGCGAGGGCCGGCGACGATGCCGCCGGTGCTACATAGCCGATGTATGTGGCCGAGTTGATGCCTATGGGACCCGGGGTCATCTGCGATATTGCCACGATGTCGGTGAACATCTGCTGTGTAATCCATCCCGGGGTGACTATTTCGTTCTCTATGAGGGCGAGCATGGCGTAGCCGCCACCGAAACCGAAGAACCCTATCTTGAGATAGCTCCAGATAAGACGAAGGTATATCATGCTTGCTTGTTATTTTTATTCGGACTTGAGATTGCGGTGGGCGCGGCGTGTGAGGAAGTAGCCAGCGGCGCCGCCCGCCACGATGTAGAGGATGGGGTTGGAGATGACGGGTATCTTCGACCACACCAGCAGCGCTACTGCCGCCGGTATCCACGCCAGACGCCACCCTATGCCCGAGGAGCGGGCTGTGGTGAAGACGGGGGCGAGGATGAGTGCCACCACGACCGGACGTATGCCCTTGAAGATGGCCGTCAGCGTGGCGTTGCCCGTTATGGTCTCGGGGGTGAGGAACATGGCGATGAGGAGGATGATGAGGAAGCAGGGCAGTATGGTGCCTGCCGATGCGGCGATGGCGCCTTTGAGTCCGCGCAGCTTGTCGCCGATGACGACGGCAATGTTGACGGCCAGGACGCCGGGCATCGACTGTGCCACGGCGAGCAGGTCGAGGAACTCGGCGCGGTCGAGCCAGTGCCGCTTGTCGACGACTTCACGCTCGATGATTGTTATCATCGCCCATCCTCCGCCGAAGGTGAATGCTCCGATCTTTGCAAATGTGAAGAAAAGTGTTGAAAGCATGTCTTGGATGTGTCGTATTGTCAGAATTCGATGACAGTGATGCCGGCGCCGCCGAGGCGTACGTCCTCGTCGTGGTAGGATTTGACGGCCGGGACGGTGTCGAGGTATGTGCGGATATACTGTCTGAGGGCGCCTGTGCCCGTGCCGTGCAGAATGCGCACGCGCGAGGCGTTGAACTGGATGGCGTCGTCGATGTAGTACATGACGGCCTGCACGGCCTCGTCGGCACGCATGCCGCGGACATCTATCTCGTGGCTGAAAGCAAGCTGACGCTCGCGGCTGGCGTCGGATGTCTGCGACGATATGTAGCTCACGCCCTTCGACGCTCCCGACTGAGCCTTGCGTATGGTGCGCTTGAGCCTCGAGAGCTTGACAGTCATCTTCATGGCTCCGAAAATGACAGTGGCGTTCTTGCCTGTGATGTCGGCTATGGTGCCTACGGTGTCGCCGCCGTCGAGCAGCACATTGTCGCCGGGCTGCAGCGGAGCCTCGGCGGCGGGCTGGCGGCGCGGCTCCGCCTCTTTCTTCTTGCGGCGTGCGGGCACCTGACGGTCGAGCAGCGGATGGCTGCCTTCGCCTTCGGCCGCTTTAGCCGCGAGGGTGCGCCTCTCCTCCTCGAGGCGGCGTCGCGCCTCGCGAGTGCGCTCCTTGTCGGCCTGGCTGTTGCGAATCTCGCGTATCGTGCGCTCGATGCTTGCGTTGCTGCCGTCGAGAATCTCTCGCGCCTTGTCGCGGGCCTCGCTGATGATTTCGCGGCGCTTGCCCCTGAGGGCCTCCATCTCCGCCTCGTATCGCTCGAGCGTCTCCTCGAGCTGCTTCTCCTTGCGCCGGATTTCCTGACGTTTGTTCTCCCAGTAGCGACGGTCGCGGGCGATGTCGAGCAGATACTTGTCCATGTTGACATAGTCGCTGCCTACAATCTCTCCGGCGTCGTCTATAATCTCCTGCGGCAGACCTGTCTTGCGGGCAATCTCGATGGCGAAGGAGCTGCCGGGGTGGCCTATGGCGAGGCTGAAGAGCGGCTGCATGCGCTGCCTGTCGTAGAGCATAGAGCCGTTGACGAGGCCGGGTGTCTCTTCGGCGAACTGCTTGAGGTTCTGGTAGTGTGTCGTTATCACTCCCCACATGTGGCGCTTGTTGAACTGCTTGAGCAGAGCCTGCGCTATGGCGCCGCCTATGCCCGGCTCGGTGCCGCCGCCGAACTCGTCGATGAGAATCAGCGTGCGGTCGTCGCCGTGGGCGAGGAAGTACTTCATGTTGCGCAGATGCGACGAGTATGTCGACAGGTCGTCTTCGATCGACTGGTCGTCGCCGATGTCGATGAAGATGCTCTCCATGATGCCTATGTGCGAGTTGTCGTGCATGACCGGCAGCACGCCGCACTGGGTCATATACTGGGTGATGGCTACGGTCTTGAGTGTCACCGACTTGCCGCCGGCGTTGGGTCCCGAGATGATGAGCAGGCGGTGGCGGTCGTCGAGGCGTATGTCAAGCGGTACTATGGTCTTGCCCTGGCGCTCGAGCGACTGCTTGAGCACGGGGTGGCATGCGCCGTACCACTCGATTTCGGGGCGCTGCGACAGGTGCGGCATCATGCCGCCGACAGCCGCCGCATAGCGCGCCTTGGCGTGGATGAAGTCGAAGGTGCCGAGGATGTCGAAGCCGTCGAGCAGCGGGTCTATCTCCGGGCGTATGGTGTCGGCCAGTGCCGTGAGTATGCGCACAATCTCGCGCTTCTCCTCGATGGCGAGCTCGCGCAGGCGGTTGTTGGCCTCGACTACTTCCGCCGGCTCGATGAAGAAAGTCTTGCCCGAAGCCGACTCGTCATGCACGATGCCTGCAATCTTGCGCTTGTACATCGGCGCCACGGGGATGACAAGGCGTCCGTCGCGCACCGATGGTGTGACGTCGGCCTCGATGTAGCCCTCGCGCACAGCCGATGCTATGACGCGCCGCATGGCCGAGTTTATGCCTGCGGCACATGCGGCCATCGAGCGTCGGATGTCGGCGAGAGCCTCCGACGCATTGTCCTTGATGTCGCCGTGGCGGTCGATGATGCGGTCTATGGCCGCCGTCACCACGGGGTAGGGGCTCAGCGTGCAAGCCAGCGCGTCCAGCTCGGGGTATGGCGACGAGGGGTTCTCCGGGTCGTCGCCGCGCAGCTTGCCGAAGAATGCCGCAATCTCGGCCATCGCGCCCAGCGATGCGCGCAGCCCCGGCAGCTCGCTCTGTGCGGCGTAGGTGCCGGGCACGCGCAGAGTCTGCAGCAACTGTCGCTTGTCGTGTATGCCCGTCAGCGACAGGCCGGCGTCGCCTGCTATGATGTCGGCCATCTCGGCCGTCTGCTTCAGCAGGCGCGACACTGTGTCGAAGCTCGTGCTGAAACACATGCTCTCGCAGTGCGTCTGCCCCAGCGGTGAGGAGCACAGGGCGGCTATGCTCCGGCGCACGGCGTCGAAGCCCGTCTTATGTTCTATAGTGTCGGGATATACCATATCGGAAAAAAAGTGATTGTAGCGCGTAGAGGCCTCGGCGGCTTACTTGTGCATCATTCGTGCGAGGTTGCGCTTGTCTTCGCGTTCTTTGATAGACTGGCGTTTGTCATATTCCTTCTTGCCTCGTGCTATGCCGATGACGAGCTTCGCCAGGCCGCGGTCGTTGATGAACAGCCGCAGCGGCACGATGGTGAATCCGGTGTCGTGTCCGGCCTTGGCAAGGCGTGCTATCTCCTTGCGGTTGAGCAGGAGCTTGCGGTCGCGCCGTGCCTCGTGATTGTTGTAGCTGCCATAGAAATATGTGGCGATGTTCATGTTCTTGACCCACGCCTCGCCCAGCGACGAGATGTAGCAGAATGTGTCCACGAGCGAGGCATGCCCCGCGCGGATGCTCTTGATTTCCGTGCCTGTCAGCACGAGGCCTGCCGTGAAAGTCTCCACGATTTCATAGTCGAATGTGGCGCGGCGGTTCTTTATGTTGATTTCTTTCTGTTTCATTGTATGATGAGATATAGCAGGTAGTATATCGCCAGCGGCACGCCGACAATGGCAGCTGCCGCCAGACCCGTGAAGCTCAGCTCGCTGTCGCGCCGCACGCCGATGTAGGGTATGGCCTTGTACAGCACCAGCACGACGTAGATTGGCAGGAACTTAAGTAGAACAAGGTTCCAGGGCAGACAGTTCTCGAGCATGCGCACGAGCACCATCAGCCCTATGCCGCACACCGTCATGGTCGAGGTGCGGCGGCTGTCGGGCGCTGCCGTCGTGAGCCTGCCGAGATACAGCTCGAAGATGAGCCGGGCGATGAATACTGCCGTGAAGTATGTGCCGAACAGAGCCGTGGCGCGCATCAGCACTTCGGGCAGGCCGGTGCCGCGGCTATAGAACAGGGCAAGGAACTCCGTCGCGGCCGCGATGCCCGTGAGAGGGTAGAGGGCCTTGCGCGTCAGCAGTTCCGGGTCGGGGTCGCTTGCCTCTATGTCTTCCCAGCCCTTGGCGGGGGCGAGAATCAGTTGCAGCAGGTATCGTAGGAATGTGAGCATTGGCGTACTTTTGGTAATTTGAGCACAAAGTTACGAAATTTGACCCGTATTTGACGATGTTTTGCTATTTTTGCACCCACAAACAGAATTTCAACATCTAAAACACACATACAGCAATGATCAAAGGCATACTGTCAATAACCGGCAAGCCCGGTCTCTACCGCCTCCTCAGCCGCGGACGCAACTCCCTCATCGTCGAGGACATCGCCACCGGCCGCCGCATGCCCACATATCCCCACGAGCGCGTTATCTCGCTCGCCGACATCACCATGTACACCGACCACGGCGACGAGCCCCTGCCCGCTGTCCTTCAGGCCCTCTGCGACAAGGCCGAAGGCAAGCAGGTCGACGTCAAGGCTATCGGCGGCGACGCCGAGCTGCGCGAGTTCTTCGGCACCGTCCTCCCCGACTTCGACCGCGAGCGTGTCTACACCACCGACATCCGCAAGCTCCTCAGCTGGTACAACCGTCTGGTCGCTGCCGGCATCACCGACTTCGCCGACGAGGCTCAGGAAGAAGCTCCCGAAGCCGAGTAAGAGCTACTGACAACAATTATCACAGCTCTGCCACGAGAGAGACACATATCTCTCATGTGGCAGAGCTGTCGTTTGACAAAAAATCCGTAACTTTGCGCCCGAAATGTCAAAGCCCCGGAAAATACTCATTACCGGCAGTGCCGGTCAGCTCGGCAGCGAGCTCTCAGCCCTGATGCAGGATGACAGTGCGTTCTGCGTCACGTCGGCACCGCACCGGATGCTCGACGTCACTTCCGAGGCTTCGTGGCGGCAGGTGCTGCAGGCCGTAAGGCCCGACATCGTCGTCAACTGCGCCGCCTATACGGCTGTCGACCGTGCCGAGTCTGACGCCGACGCAGCCACGGCGGTCAACGCGACAGCCCCGGGCATACTTGCCCGCACGGCTCCCGAGGGCACACGGATAATACATATATCGACCGACTATGTCTTCGACGGCGCCGCCGACCGGCCATACACCGAGGACGACGCTCCGGCGCCACTGTCGGTATACGGCCGCACAAAGCTGCTCGGCGAGCGGGCTCTGCTGTCGGAGCGCCCCGACAGCATGGTCATCCGCACCGGATGGCTCTACTCGGCGCACAACCGCAACTTCCTCACCACCATGCTCGACCTCGCAAGGCAGGGCAGGGCACTGGCCGTGGTCGACGACCAGACGGGCGTGCCGACGGCAGCCCCGGGGCTTGCGCGTGCCATTGCCGGCATATGCCGCGCGGGCATCATAGCGGGCACATACCACTACAGCGCGGCTGGGCAGGCGACATGGTACGGATTCGCGCGCGAGATTTTCAGCCTTGCCGGCCTGTCGCCGCAACTTACGCCCACCACCACCGAGGCTTACGGCGCCCCCGCACCCAGACCGCGCTACTCCGTCCTCGACACGTCGCGCATCAGAGCGGCCTACGACATCGACCTGCCGACGTGGCAGCAGGAACTCCGCACCATACTCCAACAACGATAACAACATACCATCACCATAATGGCAGACATCAGCGAAGAAATAAAGCGGCGACGCACATTCGCCATCATCTCACACCCTGACGCGGGCAAGACCACTCTCACCGAGAAACTGCTTCTTTTCGGCGGCGCGATACACATCGCCGGAGCGGTAAAATCCAACAAAATCAAGAAAACGGCCACCAGCGACTGGATGGACATCGAGAAGCAGCGCGGTATCTCGGTCGCCACTTCGGTGATGGGATTCGACTACGGAGACTATAAAATCAACATTCTCGATACCCCCGGTCACCAGGACTTCGCCGAGGATACATAC
>JAICZO010000472.1 GCA_029057255.1 Muribaculaceae bacterium
CCACCCGGGACTGTTCGACATGCCTGGCGAGCCCGACGACAGCGACAGCGGCCTCACGCCGTTGCCCGACGAGGCTCTCGTGCTCCCCGAGAAGCTCAGATTCATGTCGTTCGGCAGCGGCAGCAGCGGCAACTGTTCATATATCGGCACCCCTTCGAGCGGACTGCTCATCGATGCCGGTGTCGACAACAACTACGTCGAGGAGCAGCTTGCGGCAAACAGCATAGACCCCGACACCATAGCAGGCATACTGCTGACGCATGACCACAGCGACCATGTGCGATATGCCTACGCCATTCTGCGCCGGCACCGTCACATGCGCATCTACGCCACGATGAAAGCTTTCAACGGCGTGCTGAGGCGCCACAGCATGTCCCGCAGAATCAAGGACTACCACACGGCCATATACAAGGAATTTCCCTTCACGGCAGGCCAGCTGTCAGTGACGGCCTTCGAGACGAGCCACGACGGCACCGACAATGCGGGATTCGCCGTCGAGGCATGCGGCACGACATTCGTCGTAGCCACCGACACCGGCACGGTGACGGCGCGCGCCGACCACTATATCCGCCAGGCGACACACCTTATGATAGAGAGCAACTACGACGCCGCGATGCTGCGCAACGGCCGCTACCCCCAGCACCTTAAAGCCCGCATCGCATCGACGATAGGACATCTCGACAATGCCGACACGGCGCGCTATCTGGCGTCGGTGGCCGCGGCAGGCACTCTGCGACGTGTCTTTCTCTGCCATCTGAGTCAGGACAACAACACGCCCATGATAGCGCTCTCGACCGTGCGCGACGCCCTCGAGCAGGCCGGCGTGGCAGTATCGACCGACGGCTTCACCGACGACAGACTGCATGTGGCGGTGCTCCCCCGCCTTGAGGCATCGCCGCTGGTGACACTCAAGTGACACCGCGGCACAGCCGCCTTTTACGTCAGCCGCATCCCCTGCCGGGATGCTTTTTTTATGCCTTGACGCTGCGGCGACAGCTATAATACAGAGCGCCCCGGCTCGCGATGTGCGGGCCGGGGCGCCTTCTATGCTGTATGGTTCAGTATCAGTCGTTGACTACTTCGAGGTGAGAGTCGACCGAGGATGCACCGACATACTCGTCGAGTATCTCGGCATCGTCCTCGCGGCTGCCTACCACGAGATTGTCGTATTCGCGCAGACCGGTACCGGCGGGGATGAGGTGACCGCAGATAACGTTCTCCTTCATGCCCTCGAGGGGGTCGCTCTTGCCCTGGATTGCGGCCTCGTTGAGCACCTTGGTTGTCTCCTGGAAGGATGCGGCCGAGATGAACGACGATGTCTGCAGAGCGCTTCGGGTGATACCCTGGAGAATCTGCTCGGAGGTGGCGGGCTGAGCGTCACGCACGATAACCTGCTTGAGGTCGCGCTGCTTGAGCAGCGAGTTCTCGTCGCGGAGGCGGCGTGCAGTGATGATCTGGCCTTCCTGCAGGTTCTCGCTGTCGCCAGCGTCGACAACGACCTTCTTG
>JAICZO010000473.1 GCA_029057255.1 Muribaculaceae bacterium
TATGAGAACTATACCGCGGACGACTACCGCAATATCATCACGGACCTCAAGAGCAACGACATCAACACCGATGTGCTGATTCTCGACATGGACTGGCACTGGAACGGCGACCCCGACCCCCTCAAGTCCAACGGCCGCGGCGGCTGGACCGGCTGGAGCTGGAACACCAACTTCATCCCCGACCCGACCAAGCTGCTCAAGGATATTCACGACAGCGACATGCACCTGGCTCTGCACCTTCATCCCGCTATGGGTATCGACTCGTCGGAGGATATATTCCGCGGGATGGCTACCGAGATGGGTCTCGATGCCGACACAACGAAAGTTATTCCCTGGCAGCTTGAGGACAAGTCATTCTACAAGGCTTTTGCCAACAACTTCCTGCGTCCCTTCGAGAAGCAGGGCGTCGACTTCTGGTGGCTTGACTGGCAGCAGCATCTCACAAGCCCCTATACCGACGGTCTCGGCGAGACTTTCTGGTGCAACCATGTGTTCTATAACGACATGAAGGTGAACCGTCCCGACCGCCGACCGGTGATTTTCCACCGTTGGGGCGGACTGGGCAGCCACCGCTATCAGATTGGTTTCTCTGGCGACACTTTCATCAACTATGCCTCGCTCGCTTTCCAGCCCTATTTCACTGCCACGGCGTCAAATGTGTGCTACGGCTACTGGGGACACGATATCGGAGGACATATGTATGACAACAGTCACCCCGTGAACGACCCCGAGCTGCTGCTCCGCTGGTTCCAGTTCGGTGTTTTCACTCCTATATTCCGCAGCCATGCCGCCATCGGTGACTGGATTAACCGCAAGATATGGACTTACGACAACTTCCCTCAGCTCAACGCGGCCGTCAAGCTGCGCTATGCGCTCTTCCCCTACCTCTACACAATGGCCCGCAAGAGCTATGATACGGGTGTGGGTATCTGCCGCCCGATGTACTACGAGTATCCCGAGCAGGACGAGGCTTATGTATTCGAGGACCAGTATTTCTTCGGCGACGACATAATGGTTGCTCCTGTGGTCGACCCTTCGGTTGACGGTGTAAGCAGCAAGCGCATATGGTTTCCCGAAGGAAACTGGTGGTCGGTGTCCGCCAACCGCATGATCAAGGGCAACAGCATCGAGACTCTCGATTTCACTCTCGACCAGATTCCCTACTTCTATCGCGAGGGCGCCGTTATCGTCAACAACCCGCCGGAAGTGAAGAGCACCACCGAGCGTCCTGAGAAGCTGATTGTGAATATCGTTGCCGGCAAGGACGGCCAAACGGTGCTCTACGAGGACTCGGGCGACTCCAACGACTATGACACTAACTTTGCCAACACCCGCATATCACACAAGACCGTAGGGTCGAAGGCTACATACACTATCGCCGCCCGCGAAGGTAAGGCTGACCGCCTCCCCTCGAAGCGTGCCTATGAGCTGCGCATCTATAACACCGCAGCCCCGGCCGGCGGAAAAGCGAAAGTCGACGGCAAAACTGTGAAGACCGAGTACGAC
>JAICZO010000474.1 GCA_029057255.1 Muribaculaceae bacterium
TTTGTTTATATGATACAGCTTCGGGACCCTTGACAAAAGCCACATTATCTTTATATGCCGATACGAGGCCCTTCGAGTTGATGCGGCTTGTGCGCTTGATGAGCTGGAAGAGTGTCGAGGGCTTCTGCTGGCCGTCGATGATGAATGTGCCGTTGAAAATCTTGTGGCGGCAGTGCTCGGAGTTGACCTGCGAGAAACCGAATACCTCGCTGTCGGTCAGGGGGCGTCCGAGGCGCTGCGAGAGCCCGGCCAGATACTCTTCCTCCTCTTTGCTGAGGGCGAGGCCTTCGCGTGCGTTATATTCGGCGATGTCTTCGATGAAGACGTGGGGCGCGGGTTGGGCGCTGATTTCGAAGACATCGGAGCCGGGATTGTCATAGACTGCCTGCAGCATGGGGTCGAAGGCGGGTTCGTCGCCTGCGGGCACGAACATCTCGACACGAGAAATGCCGCCAAGACCCATGTTCTGTGTAATCTCAACGGCATTTGTGCTCCAAGGGGTTATCATCTCTTTGCGGGGACCTATGAAAGTACCCGACAGCGCGGCACCCTCGGCGAGGGGCTCTGCACCGCTGAAAAGCCAGCGGAGGCGTTCGTTTTCAGTGTTGTCGAAACTGTGATTGGTTTCCACGGCATAAGCCGTGCCTTCAGGGGTGGTGAAAAATACAACCATCGGATGATTTGTTGGGTTTAGGCTGCAAAATTACTAAAATTCTGTCATTTGCCAAAATCAATAATGGCCTCTTGTTGAAAATACGTTGAAAAAAACACCGCGGCGGATGAGGCCTAATCCGATAAATGTCGCTAACTTTGAGCCGCAATTGACCCACGCCACAATCATGTACAGAAAAGGAAAACTTTATTTCCGTTACGGCACCATGGGATCGGCCAAGACCGCCATGCTGCTGACGACGGCATACAACTTCGAGGAGAGACACATGGACTATATGTGCCTCAAGCCCGTAGTCGACACCCGCGAGCAGTCGAATGTCATCCGCTCCCGCATCGGCATCGAGAGGGAGTGCCGCTGGATATACGCCAACACCAATCTGTACGAGTTTGTCGCAGACCTTTACCGCAACGACGGCAGGCTCGTCGACTGGTTCCTTATCGACGAGGCGCAGTTCCTCACCGCAGCTCAGGTCGACCAGCTCTCCAGGGTGGTCGACGACTTCGGCAGCAACGTCATCTGCTACGGCCTCCGCACCGACTTCAAGACAAATCTCTTCGAGGGCTCGCGGCGTCTGTTCGAGATTGCCGACACCATCGACGAGATAAAGTCGACATGCAACTGCGGACACAAGACGATAGTCAACGCCCGTATTGACACCGCCGGCAATATCGTCACCGAAGGCGACCAGGTCGAGATAGGCGGCGATGACAGATATGTGGCCGTATGCCGCAAGTGCTGGAGAAACAAACGGATAGAGCAGTCGCAACGCTCGATTCTTCCCCTTGAATTTGACGAAGACGGCAATGTCTTCAATGTTGAGAAATGATAGTCTGCACCATAAATGACGCGGCACGATACGCCGCACTGTCCGAAGGCCTCGCTCTGGCCATCGAATGGCTCGAGAACCATCAGGCCGACGAGTTTGTTAAAGGAGTATACACCATCGGCAGCTCGGCCGCCGGAGATGTTACTGTCAAGTGCGAGGAGCCGGCATTGCTGCCCCGCGAAAAAGCGGCACTCGAGGCTCACCGACGTTTTATCGACATCCACGTCCCCCTCAAAGGTACCGAGACAATCGGTTGGGCGCCCGTAAACGCGCTCAAGCATGTCCGGGCACCCTACGACGCCGACAGAGATGTCGCATTCTACGGCGACTCGGCACACAGTCTCATCCACCTCAAGCTCGGGCAGATAGCCGTATTTTTCCCCGAGGATGCCCATGCGCCGAACATCGGCCTGGGCAACCATAAGAAGCTTTGCATCAAGATTCCGGTGTGACAGCCGGAGTCCGGCGGTGCGACCATAACTGAAATTCATCATCCGACATGCGCCAGAGACACATACTTATCCTTTTTGCGGCACTGCTGATGTCTGCCATATGCAGCACTTCGTCGGCAGGAGAGAAACTCATCGACAGGCACCTCGACCCGGAGACGCTCGACTATAAAGTCATGTTCAAGTGGGGCCTGATCAACAAGCAGGCGGGCACGGCAACGCTGTCGCTCACCAACGACCGCCGCAACTATACAGCCATGCTCTCGGCAGCATCGGAGCCGTGGGCCGACAGGATATTCCGCGTGCGCGACACCCTCAAGGGGCGCATGGCATACAAGGACTTCACACCTCTCTACTACGAGAAAATAGCCCACGAAGGCGCCGAGCACAAGCACGATGTGGTCCGGTACGACTACTCCCGCCCCGGCCAGGTGCATGCCGACTGCATCCGCAAGGTCTACAAGAAAGGCGAGCTGAAGGTCGACGAGACACGCCGTCTCGAGAGCAAAGGCCCGGCCGTCGACATGCTCACATCTTTCTATTATATGCGGTCGCTCCCCTTCGAAGACTGGAAACCCGGCAAAGTGGTGACCGTCGACATATTCTCGGGCAAGCGCAAAGAGCTCCTCTCGATAATCTACCACGGCATTGACAGCGTCGATGTCGGCGGCAAAGAGATGAAGGCCTACCACGTGTCGTTCACATTCACC
>JAICZO010000475.1 GCA_029057255.1 Muribaculaceae bacterium
GCATGATGCCGAGCGGACAGATGACAGAGCAGTACAGCCTGCCGAACAGCAGCGTCAGGACGACGAGCCCTGCAATCACAGCCACATTCAGAGCCATGAACGCCGGCAGAAACTGAAGCTTCGCCATCCACCCGAACCATCGCGACGCCGTCCCCGTAAAATCGGCAAACAGCAGCGTCACCATAAGTATAGAGGCCACAGCAAGTATTTGTCTGGTCTTTTTAAGCATATGCGATGATATTAATGATTCAGGACACAAAATTACTATATAATAATGTTTCCTGCAACACCATAATTACCTGTTTTATTACCATTATCGCTAAAGTATTTGGGGATGCCGGGACACGGTATCAAAAAAAATGCGTACTTTTGCACTCTAAAGAACACCACCATCATGACAGAGAATAAAAAAGAAATAGTACTCAGCGGAATACGTGCCACAGGCAACCTCCATCTCGGAAACTACTACGGCGCGCTCCGTAAATTCGTAGCCATACAGGACGACTACGACTGCAACTTTTTCGTGGCTGACTATCACGCCCTCACCACAAGCCCCGACCCCGACCAGCTGCACCGCAATGCCAAGGCTGTGCTGGCCGAGTATCTCGCTGCAGGTCTCGACCCCGAGAAGTCGACAATCTTCGTGCAGAGCGACGTACCCGAAATCACCGAGATGTACCTCCTGCTCAACATGCACGCCGGCATAGGCGAGCTGATGCGCACCGCCGCCTTCAAGGACAAGGCCCGCAAGGCCCTCGGCATAGCGCAGCCCGAGAGCGAGGAGAACGAAGAGGCTTTCGAGCGTCAGCTCATCGGCAACGACACAGGCAAGCGCGTCAACGCCGGCCTGCTCACCTACCCCGTCCTCATGGCCGTCGACATCCTCATCCACAAGGCCACAAAGGTACCCGTAGGCAAGGACCAGCTGCAACACCTCGAGCTGACACGCCGCTTCGCCCGCCGCTTCAACTCGTTCTATGGCGTCGAAGTATTCCCCGAGCCCACCGATTTCGACTTCGGCGGCGCACCCGTCAAGGTGCCCGGCCTCGACGGCTCTGGCAAGATGGGCAAGAGCGAAGGCAACTGCATCTACCTTATCGACGAGCCCAAGGCTCTGCGCAAGAAAGTCATGCGCGCCGTCACCGACGAAGGCCCCCAGGCGCCCAACTCGCCCATGAGCGAACCCGTGGCCAACCTCTTCAGCCTCCTCGAGCTTACATCGTCGCCCGAGATTGTCACATCCTTCCGTGAGGCATATGCCGACTGCTCGATACGCTACGGCGACCTCAAGAAGCAGCTTGCCGAAGACATCCTCGCCGTGACCACTCCTATCCGCGAGCGCGTCAACGACATCCTCGCCGACGACCAGTACATCGCCGGCGTTGTGAAGCGCGGTGCCGAGAAAGCTCGCGAGCGCGCGGCTGCAACCCTCGCCGAGGTGCGCCACATCATGGGTATAAGGAAGTTCTGATATAGCTTTGGCATTCGGAAAGGAGAGTCTGCAACAGGTGCAGCAACTGAAGCTGCAGCAGCGTCTCAACCCGCAGACGGTGGCGTTGGGACGATTGCTCGAGATGTCTGTGCCCGAGCTTGAGGACGAGATACGGCGCGAGATTGACGACAATCCCGCCCTGGAGTCCCGCGACAGCCTGCCCGAGAGCCACAGCGACGAGTCCTTCGGCGAAAGCGCCGAGGAACTGCAGATGGCTGACTATGCCTCGGCCGACGACATGCCGTCGTATATGCTCCGCGCACGCAACCGCTCGGCCGACGACAGTGCTGTCGACCCCACTTCATTCGCCGCCGATGACGGCGACTCGCTCATAACGGTGCTGATGGGGCGCCTCGCCGGCGAAAACCGCCTTTCGGACGACAGGCTGCGCATAGCCGAGCACATAATAGGCAACTTCGACTCTAACGGCTATCTGACACGCCCGCTTGCCGCCATAGCCCAGGAC
>JAICZO010000476.1 GCA_029057255.1 Muribaculaceae bacterium
CCGAGGCCGCGGCGGCACGTGGGACTCTTCTCCGTTGCGAAAAGCTCGGCGGTCTTGAGCGACACTATCTGACGGCCGCCGTAGCTGCCGCCATTGAGAATCATCTGGCATATCTTGGCAAGGTCGCCCGCACAGGCAAACAGGCCGGCGTTGCCCTGCACACCGCCCGAGAAAGCGGCCAGCTCGTCGTGGACATAGCCGTCGACGGTCTGACGGCGGAGGAAGGAATCGTACTCCGTCGGCGCCACATTCGCCGCCCCGATGCCCGAGTGCGGACGATAGCCGGTGCGATAGGCTCCGAGCGGGCCGAATATCTCCTCACCGACAAAGACATCGTGCGGCTTGCCGGTGACGCGCTGCTCGACATCCATCAGCAGGCAGAAATTCAGACACGAATAGTTGTAGCTCTTTGTCGCTCTCAGCGGTATGTCGTATATGCGGCGCATGAGCGTGTCGTAGGTCGAGCGTCCGCCATATATGCCCTTGGCAATCTCGACAGGGAATTTCGCGGAACGCTCGCGGCCGAGGATGTCGCGGCGCAGCCTGGCGCTGTTGTGTCCGTAGACACGCCGCTGTATCTTGATGCCGTGGGTGCGGTCGGGGCGCGGAGTGGTGAGCTTGCCGCTGTACGAGGCCGTGTCAATCATCGCGTCAAACATATTGAGCGAAGCCGGCATGCCGGTCTCGTGGAAAAGCAGCTGGCGCACGGTCAGCGCACGCTTGGCGGGGTCGGAGATCTCGGGGATGAGCTTGCCGAGCTTGTCGTCAAGGGCAAGCAGACCCATGTCGTAGGCCTTCATCACTCCGGGCAGCGTGCCCAGAGCCTTCGATACCGAAGCCAGATCGTAGGCGGTGCGACCGTTGACAGGCGCGCTGCCCTTCGCTGTCGAGAGCCTGCCGAAACTCTTGTCATAGACTATATTGCCGTTCTTGGCCACCAGGAGCTGGCAGCCGGGGAAGGCACCCGAGTCAAGCCCCTTGCGTATCAGGATGTCGAGGCTGTCGGTGAGCCACGGCGCCATGCCTTCGGCTGCGGGCGAGGAGTATCCGAGGCGAAGCTTGGGGAGCGATATGCCGTCGCCGGCCTTGGCGAGGCCGCGGAGATTGAC
>JAICZO010000477.1 GCA_029057255.1 Muribaculaceae bacterium
CTCCGCTTCGCCCAGTACGAACTGCTGCAACGCGAGCTCGGCATAAGGCCGCTGCTGCTGCTCGACGACATCTTCGACAAGCTCGACGCCGGACGCGTCAGCCGCATCATGCGCATCGTAGGCACCAGCGACTCCTTCGGTCAGATATTCATAACCGACACCAACCGTCGACACCTCGACGACATCGTCGCCGACCTGCCGCAGCAGAGCGGCAACTACCGCCTGTGGCACGTCGAGCACGGCGCTTTCTCCGACATCGTACTGTGAAAATATGAAACGCTCCGAACCCCTGCGCCTCGACGAGATTATACGCCGCATGATCGATGCCACCGGCATGCGCCCCGAGTTCTCGCGCCGCACCGTCGTCACCGAGTGGCCCGACGTGGTCGGCCGGCACATCGCCTCCTATACAGGGCAGATATATGTGCGCGAGCGCACACTGCACGTACACATAGTCTCGGCAGCGCTCAAGGAAGAGCTCGGATACGCACGCGACCGCCTCGTCGAGCGTCTCAACGAAGCCGTCGGCACAGAAGTAATAGACAACATAATAATACACTGAAATGAAACAGGAAATACCGCAGCTGCCTTTCGACTTCCGTCACAGACTGCCGCTGCAGATACGATTCAACGACGTCGACATGTTCGGTCATGTCAACAACGCCGTATACGTCCAGTTTATGGACATGGGCAAGCTCGCATACTTCAAGCAGTTTATGGCCGGAGGATTCGAGAAAGAAGAAGCCGTGCCCGTCGTCGCCGACATACACTGCACATACTACGCCCCCACACTCATCGACGAACGCATCGAAGTCCTCACAGCTCTCGAGACCATAGGCAGCAGCTCCTTTGTGCTACAGCAGCGCATCGTCGCCGCCGACGGCAGCGTCAAGTGCACCGCCCGCACAGTGATGGTCAACATCGACACACGCACCGGCGCACCCACACCCGTCAGCGACCGCTGGCGCACAGCCCTCTCGCAGTACGAAGGCCGCGACCTGTAAGGCGCTGCTCCACTCTCATACACGATGCACGGCGGCCTTCGGGCGCCCTCGTTTGAAGTGCACATAACCCCGGACACCTACGCTTTGCTTCGGTGGCCGGGGTTACGAATAATCGACGTCCTGCGGACGTCACCATGTGGGCTTGATTCAGAGTTTGTTTACAGCACCCATGAAGAGTATAGCCTTCGTCGACTTCTCGTAGATGAAGAAAGCGAAGGGACGGTCGAATGTGAAGGACTCGGGAAGAGGAGAAGAGAACATGCCATCTGATGTCACCGCGGCAGCTTTTGTGCCTTCCTCGTTGACCGTTATATGGGTCTTATGTAAGACGCGCGACAGGAAAACTTTCTCTTTGCTGAGGAGCGAGAAGTCTGCGGCCGCCTCGTTGAAAGCGTCGCTGATTCCGAGCGCCTTGAGATTGCCGGACATATCGTCGAGGCTGTATTCGATGTCGAAGCGGGGAAGGTCGATATCGAGTATCTGACGATTGAGGCCGTCGATCCATCCGTTGACAGTCTCGCCGTCGACGTCGCTCATGATGTCGGCGAGCGACTCGCCCTTATGCGGAAGCACGAGGCCGAGGTTGAAGGCGCCGTTGCCGTATTCGAGGCTTGCCACCGACACGCCGTCGAGGTGCAGGCTCGAGCCCGAGGCTTTGGTGTTTTTCATCATCTGTACGGTCGATTTAGAGCCGTCGGCGTTGGTGAACTTGTGAGCGCGAGTGGCTCCCTTGTCAAACGGCTCGGGCCATATGCCGCTGAAATATACGGCGTTGGCGAGCACCATGCGGATGTCTTCGTCAAACGGGCTGTCGAAAACTTTCTCTATCAAGCCCTCGGTGTTGCGGTTTACCCAGGCGTTAATCTGACTTACGGCATCGGCCGAGTGCAGGTTGACGTTGGCAAACTCCATGCCGTAGTTGTCGCGGCATGCCGACGAGAAGCCGTCGAGGACAGTGAAGTCGCTGTGCAGCCAGCCCGAGTTGGCAAACGACAGCGTTGTGCGGTTGTCCGCAGTCGTCAGCTCTCTGACCAGACGGCTGTTGAGAGCGTTAACATCGTCCATGTCGGCGTCGCCGAAGCCGAGAGCCTCGACAATCTGACTGCGGGTGTCGCCGTCGGCACCGTTGGAGAGCACCGACATGAGCATCGACACGCTGACAGGCGAAATCATGAAGTTGGAAGTGGCGTTGTTGCCGGTGGCTGCAACACTATTATAGAGCTTGAGAGCGAAGACGTTCTGAGTGTCGACAATATCCTGCTCGGCACGGCTGAGCGAGATAGGAGAGTAAGCGGTGTTGTTCTCGGGGCTGTCGATACCCTTGTCGTCAGACTCAGAGCAAGCAGCGCCGACGAGCATCGCCGTTGCTGCGGCGACAGCAAGAGCGCTCTTCGAAAAGATACTGTTTCGAGCTTTCATTTTTGATTGGTTTTTAAGGTAGGTTGATAATTCTTTAAGGAATAAAGGTTATAAGCATTGCAGAATGCAAATGTAATCAAAGTTTTTACAACCTGCAATACTTTAGCGAAGATTATTTAATCAGCGGCCTGATACCCCGTCGTATTAATCAAGGGAAATTAACTGTCCTCTGTTTATTTGTCTTGCTTTACTACGATATAGGCTTCTTTTTCTATAGGGACAGCATAATTCTGAAGG
>JAICZO010000478.1 GCA_029057255.1 Muribaculaceae bacterium
ACCGCCGCATGCTCGACATCATCCGCCGCGACGTCAAGAACATCCTCATCCCCCGCACCCGTGAGACACTCCCCGAGAACCTCCGCGCGCTCCTCGACGCCGACTTCACGCTGCACGTCAACCCGACAGGCAAGTTCGTCATCGGCGGCCCCCACGGCGACACCGGTCTGACCGGCCGCAAAATCATCGTCGACACCTACGGCGGTCACGGCGCACACGGCGGCGGCGCATTCTCGGGCAAAGACCCCTCCAAGGTCGACCGCTCGGCAGCCTATGCAGCGCGCCACATCGCCAAGAACCTCGTTGCCGCAGGCGTGGCTGACCGCGCCCTCGTCCAGGTAGCCTACGCCATCGGTGTGGCCGAGCCCGTCAGCATCAACATCAACACCTACGGCACGGCACACGTAGCCCTGAGCGACGCCGAAATCGCCGACCGCGTATCGAAGCTCTTCGACATGCGCCCCTACGCCATCGAGCAGCGCCTCAAGCTCCGCAACCCTATCTACCGCGAGACAGCATCCTACGGCCACGTGGGCCGCACACCCCGCACGGTGACAAAGACCTTCTCGTCGCACTACGAGGCACCCTTCACCCGCGAGGTCGAGCTCTTCACATGGGAGAAACTCGACGCCGTCGACGCCGTCAAGGCAGCCTTCGGACTCTGATACTCACACCACCGACACGACAGCATACGCGCCCCGCGAAATCACATCGCAGGGCGCGTCCTTTTTGTCCAATAAATAGCTTATTGCTCTATTCCTTTGTTCCGTAAGCAAGGTCACCGGCATCTCCGAGACCGGGCACGATATAGCTGTGCGCGTTTATCTCGGGGTCGATGACGCCCACCCACAGCTCCGAGTCGGCCGGCATGACCGACTGCATGTAGTCGACAGCCTTCTGCGACGCTATCACCGATGCCACGTGCACCTTGCCGGGCTTGCCCTTGGTGAGGAGCGCGCGGTAGCTCAGCTCCATCGAGGCTCCCGTGGCGAGCATGGGGTCGCAGAGGACGAGCGTCTTGCCGTCGAGCAGCGGCGATGCCAGATACTCGATGCAGATGTCGAAGTTCTCCTTCTCCTTATACTTGCGGTATGCCGACACGAAAGCGTTCTCGGCATCGTCGAAGTAGCGGAGGAAGCCCTGGTGGAAGGGGACTCCCGCACGGAAGATTGTGGCAAGGACGATGCGCTCGTCGATGACATCGCATGTGGCGTCGACGCCGAGGGGTGTCTTGACGGGCTTTCTTGCATAGCGCATAGTCTTGCTCAGCTCATATGCGAAAATCTCGCCCAGGCGCTCGAGATTGCGGCGGAAGCGCAGACGGTCGGTCTGCACGGCGGTGTCGCGCATCTCGGCGAGATACTGGCTCACGAGCGAAGGCTGCTCGGCGAAGTTGTGGATGATCATTGCTGTAAGATGTTGTTGCGGATGTACTTATTCGGTATAGCCTTCCTTGTCGGCGCGTTCCTCCATGCGCTTGATGCGCGAGTCGAGGTCGGGGTGCGACGAGAAGAGCTGGTTCACTTTGCTTGTCTTGGTGTCGCCCTGGAGCTCTTTGAGCTTCTTGAACGACTTAGCCATAGCGCGGGGGTTCTTGTTGTGCGACTTGAGGAACTCGTAGCCATATTCGTCGGCTGCGTTCTCCTGCTTCTTGGAGTAGGAAGCGCCTACCATAGCCTCGCCGAGCTTGCCGAGCTGCGAGTCGGTCAGGGCAGCGGCCTTGCCGTTTGTCGAGGCCACGCCGTCCATGAGCGCAGAAGTGAGGAGAGCCTGCTTGAAGGCCTTCTTGGAGTCCTTGTGAGCCACGTGACCCACTTCGTGACCGATTACGCCGAGGAGCTCGTCGTCGTCCATGATGTCCATCAGAGCGGCGAATACACGCACGCTGCCGTCGGCACATGCGAAGGCGTTGACGTCAATCACGTTGTAGACCTTGAAGTTCAGGGGCATGCCCTCGACCGAAGTGAGGCCTTCGGTGAGGCGGTTGAGGCGCTGTGTGTAGGGGTCGTCGTCGGGAAGGACGGGGTTGTGCTTGTCCATCCAGTCGATGTACTCTTTGACATACTGCACCATTTGCTGGTCGGTGAGAGTGACAGCCTGAGCTGCCTTACCGAGACTCTTGGCCGCACGGCCGATGTTGAGCTGTGCCGAAGCGGCGGGAGCAACTGCCAGAACCATAAGAGCGATGGCGGCTGCGATAAAGGTTTTTAATTTCATTTCGCGTTTTGTGGTTTTATAATAATTATAAAAAAACAATCAGTCGAGTTCGACGCGGTGTCCGGCCAGCTTGAGGTCGTGGCTGCGGACAAAGTCCATGATTTCGTCGCGCACTTCGCTCTGGTCGATGTCGGCCTCGATGCGGCGCAGCGCGTTGAAGACCGATGTCGTGCTCTGATAGATGTGGCGGTATGCCTTGGCGATGTCGTCGATCTGCTCCTCGGAGAAGCCGGCATGCTTGCGCATGATGATGGCGTTGACGCCATAGTACGACACCGGGTTGTGGGCCATGATGACGAACGGAGGCACGTTGG
Organism: Muribaculaceae bacterium; assembly: GCA_029057255.1. GTDB lineage: Bacteria > Bacteroidota > Bacteroidia > Bacteroidales > Muribaculaceae > CAG-873. The sequence goes on from JAICZO010000478.1 coordinate 2,532, forward strand.
AGCTTATGCGTGTGCCGCCCTTGACGAGGACGCAGCGGCCTATGCTGCTGCCTTCGTGCAGAGTGACGCCCGACGAGAGTCTCG
>JAICZO010000479.1 GCA_029057255.1 Muribaculaceae bacterium
CTACACCCTCAGCCTCGACGCCAAGGCAGCGTCGCCCGTCCGCATCACCGACACACCCAAGAGCGAAGGCGGTGCCGTATGGTTCGACGGCGGCCGACGCATAGCATTCCTCTACCCCGACGCCGACGGCAACGCGCAGATGTGGACCATGAACGCCGACGGCACCGGACGCGTGCAGGCATCGTCGCATCCCGGCGGCATCAGCGGCTTCCTCCTCTCGCCCGACGAGAAGAAGATTGTCGTCATCGGCAACGTAAAGTACGCCCGCAGCGCCGGCGACATCTACCCCGACCTGCCCAAGGCCACCGGACGTGTTGTCGACGACCTGATGTACAAGCACTGGGATGAGTGGGTCACCGAGATACCCCACCCCTTCGTCGGCACTTTCGACGGCTCCAAGGTCGACGGTCTGGCCGACATCATGGCCGACGAGCCCTTCGAGGCTCCCATGAAGCCCTTCGGCGGCGTGGAGTCCTTCGCATGGCACCCCGACAGCGAGAAGCTCGTATACGTCTCGCGCAAGAAGACCGGACTCGACTATGCCGTGTCGACCAACTCCGACCTCTATCTCTACGACCTTGCCTCGGGCAAGACAGAGAACCTCACCGAAGGCATGATGGGCTATGACACAGCCCCCGCTTTCTCGCCCGACGGCAACACTCTGGCATGGCTGTCGATGGAGCACGACGGATACGAGAGCGACCGCAACCGCCTCTTCATCCTCGACATGGCGTCGAAGAACCGCTATGACCTCACGGCCGAATGGGACTACCACATCGACGAGTTCGCATGGGCGCCCGACGGCAAGAGCCTCTTCTTCATCGCTCCCAAAGACGGCGTAGTGCCCGTCTTCAGCATCGACTTCAAGACCGCCGCCATACGCCAGCTCACCGACGTATGCGCCGACTTCACATCGCTGGCACCGGCAGGCAAGGACCGCCTCGTGACGATGAACCACAGCATGCTCCGCCCCAACGAGCTGATGCTCGTCTCCCTCAAGGGCAAGAAAGCGCCCGTGCTGTCGGCTCTCACCGACGTCAACGGCTACATCTTCGCCCAGCTCGACATGCCTACCGTCGAGAAGCGTATGGTGCCCACCACCGACGGCAAACTGATGACTACATGGGTGGTATATCCTCCCAAGTTCGACGCATCGCGCAAATACCCCGCCATCCTCTACTGCCAGGGCGGCCCCCAGTCGCCCGTCAGCCAGTTCTGGAGCTACCGCTGGAACCTCGCCCTGATGGGTGCCAAGGGATACATCGTCATCGCCCCCAACCGCCGCGGCCTCCCCGGCTTCGGCTCGGAGTGGAACGCTCAGATATCCAAGTACTACCCCTGCAAGAACATGCAGGACTATCTCGCCGCTGTCGACGACATGAAGCGTGAGAGAT
>JAICZO010000048.1 GCA_029057255.1 Muribaculaceae bacterium
GATGTACGGCGCTCAGACGGAGTTTGTTTTTGCTATTGTCTTCAATCTTGTCGTGCGCTTTGGCCGCACGATGGAGGAGAGTCTGTTTATCAAGCGTTTTGCTGATGTGATGGTGCTTCTGACTGTCGTCCCTGTCGTTTGGCCGCATTCTTCGGGGCAGATTGAGAATGTGCAGCAGTTTTTCCACAGCCGTTATTTTCTTTTTACGGGTCTTGGCATCTATTCGCTTGCGGAGTTGTGCTACGGTACTATGCAGCTGCTCAGCCGGCGCACTAATCCGTCGTTGTTGCTGTCGGCGAGTTTTCTGTTTTTCATCTTGTTAGGGTCGTTTGTGCTTATGCTTCCGCGGTGTACTGTTGTGCCGATACGCTATATTGATTCTCTTTTTATGGCGGCGAGTGCTGTGAGCATGACGGGGCTGTGCACTGTTGATGTGGCGAGTGTGTTCACTCCTATGGGGTGGCTTGTGCTCGGTGTGCTGATGCAGATCGGCGCTCTCGGTGTGCTGACGTTCACGAGTTTTTTCGCGATGTTTTTCAGCGGCAGGGCTTCGATCTACAGTCAGATTCTGATGAGGGATTTCATCTATTCCAAGAGTATCGGGGCTCTTATGCCTGTGATTCTTTATATACTTGTGTTCACTCTCGTGGTGGAGGCGGGTGGTGCTCTGGCGATATATCTGACGCTGCCTGAAGGTTTTGGCGGCACTATCGGCGAGCGTGCCGTATTTGAGTCTTTTCATTCGGTGTCAGCTTTCTGCAATGCCGGATTCAGCACTCTGCCTGCGGGCATGGCCGACCCGGCTCTTCTGAACGGCAATCAGGCGATTTACTATGTGTTGTCGGTTCTGATTCTCGCCGGGGGCATCGGTTTTCCCAATCTTGTCAACTTCAAGGATGTCGCCGTGGAGAGGCTGCGCCGCCTTCAGGGGCTGCTGCTGTGGCGGAGGGTGCCGCGGAGGGTGCATGTCTATGACCTCAACACCCGTCTGGTGCTTGTCATGACGGCTATACTCTTTGTCTTCGGGGTGTGTATGTTTTATGTTCTGGAGTATAATCATGCTTTCGCACATCTGCCGATGGGCAAGCGTATCGCGCAGGCGGTGTTCTGCTCGGCCACGGTCCGCACGGCCGGTTTCTGTACCTACGGGCCTGATTCGTGGCTTGGAGTGACGATGCTCTTGGCTATGTTTCTGATGTGGATAGGCTGTGCGTCGCAGTCGATGGGCGGCGGCATCAAGGTCAATGCGTTTGCGGCCGTGGTCCTTAACCTCCGGTCGCTGATTCTCGGCCAGAAGGGTGTCACGGTATATGAGCGCACTATCGCGCCGTCGTCGATACGTCGTGCCAATGCCGTTGTGTGTCTGTCGGTGTTTGCGATTTTCTGTTATTCGTGTGTTCTGATGCTGCTTCAGCCCGAGTTGCCGATGAAGGCTGTTATGTTCGAGAGCTTCTCGGCCGTCACCACTATCGGCATGTCGCTGGGCATCACTCCGGAGCTAAGCGATCTGTCGAAGGTGGTTGTGGCGTCGGCTATGTTTCTCGGCCGTGTTGGCATCATATCCGTTCTGTGCGGTATTGCCGGGACGGCTCCTGACCGCTCGCGCATGCTTCCGTCCGACGATATCATCATCAACTGATGTCTTTTTGTTTGCTCCTTTGCGACAATTGCCCTAACTTTGTATAACTTAACAGCTGACAATACTATGCGCTATCTTATAATAGGTCTCGGTATATATGGCGAGAATCTTGCCCGCGACCTCACCGACATGGGTCATGAGGTAATCGGCGCTGACCGCAACCAGAGTAATGTCGACGCGCTCAAGGATTATATCTCGACGGTGTATCTTATCGACAGTACCGAGGAGAGCCAGCTCTCGGTGCTTCCGCTACGTAATGTCGACCTTGTCATCGTCGCCATCGGTGAGAATTTCGGGGCGAGCATCAAGACTGTCGCTCTGCTGAAGAAGGCCGGTGTGAAGCACATATATGCGCGTGCCATCGACACGCTGCACGAGGCCATACTTCAGAGCTTCGAGCTTGACCGCATAATCACTCCCGAGCAGCGTGCGGCTGCCGACCTGACGCATGAGCTGGAGTTAGGCACGTCGATGCAGACGCTGCCTGTCGACCGTGCGCATGTTGTTATAAACTTCGTGGCTCCGGAGTATTTTCTCGGCATGCCCTATCCCGAGCTCCGCAGCAGTCTGCTGTCGGACTACGGGCTTAAGCTCGTGGCGGTGGCGCGTCCGCAGGAACGCACCAACGTGCTGGGCATCAGGCGGGCGGTGCCGACTGTCATCGACGTTGACAGCAGCCCGGCGCTGAGGGTAGAGCGCGGCGACACGCTGACGGTCTACGGCACCCGCAAGCATATCCGCGAGCTGTGCCATCATGTCCGCGGCTGACGGTCCGGCTCAGGGGTTGTACAGGTCCTTGTTGAAAAAGTCCATAATGGTGCGGGCCTGTTCGAGAGCTACGGCAGCTTCCGACGCGGGGTCTATCGCTACAGCCTGTGTGAAGAGAGTTATTGCTCCGGCCTTGTCGCCCCGCTTCCACGAAATGCGGCCGAGCATGTATAGCGCCCAGGCATCGCCTTGTGCAGCTTCAGGTGTCAACAGAGCCTCGGCCCTGTCGAGACCGTTAGTATCAAAAAGTTTTAATATAAGTTCTTTATCCATAGATGATAACAAATAAACCGACTGAAAATCATATCACTGAGCTTGTCTCGCTCGACGAACCGGGCGCGCGGCTCTTCTCCACTCTTACCGAGGCCCAGCTCCGCAACCGTCTCGAGCCTGAGAAGGGTATCTTCATCGCCGAGAGCCCCAAGGTGATAAGGGTTGCTCTTGACGCCGGCCTCGAGCCTGTCGCGCTGATGTGCGAGCGCCGCCATATCGAGGGCGATGCCGCCGACATCATCGCCCGTTGTCCCGGAGTACCGGTCTATACCGGCAGCCGCGAGCTGCTGGGCAGTCTGACGGGCTATACGCTGACGCGCGGCGTGCTGTGTGCCATGCGTCGCCCGCAGGCAGCCACTGTCGCTTCTGTGCTTGAAGGAGCGCGTCGCGTCGCCGTCATCGACAGTGTGGTCGACACGACCAATATCGGCGCCATTTTCCGCAGTGCCGCTGCTCTCGGCATCGATGCCGTGCTGTTGACGCCCTCGTCGTGCGACCCTCTTAACCGCCGTGCCGTGCGCGTGTCGATGGGAACGGTGTTCCTTGTGCCGTGGACATGGCTCGAGGGCGGCTATGCCGAGCTGCGCAGCCACGGCTTCAAGACCGTTGCTATGGCTCTGCGCGACGACAGCGTCAGCATCGATGACCCCGTGCTGTCGGCCTGCGACAGACTCGCCATCGTGCTCGGCACCGAGGGCGACGGACTTGCCGACAGTGCCATCAAGGGTGCCGACTATGTGTGCCGCATCCCGATGAGCCACGGCGTCGACTCGCTCAACGTCGCTGCTGCTTCGGCTGTTGCTTTCTGGCAGCTTCGTCACGGCTGAGGCGGCGTGGGTTGGCGGGAAACCATCCTTTGCGGACGCGCTCTTCCTGCTCGACTATCTCTTTGACAGTCCAGAACGACGAGAACGCCACCACGCCGGCGAGAATCGAGCCGACAGTGTCGTCCACTGCCAGCGATACGCCGCACATGATTATGCCGAGAACTACAAACCACCAGCGGCATCCGGTGCCGAAGTAATAGTGGCACTTGATGACGACAGGGTGGAAGATGCCGATAATCAGAAACGTGGCCAGACCGACGGTCAGACCCTCTATGTGCCATTGTCTTAAGAATTCGCTTATCATGCCACAAAGGTACGAAATAACAGCATATTCCGCGATTTATGGCAGTGTTAAAAATATTAACACCTATTAACAAAAAATAGGGGTACTTGGAAAGATTTGTTAACTCCACGTCATTTTTGTGACCTATTTTGTTAATAATGAAAGGCAAAGGCCGTAACTTTGCAGAATAAACATGAAGAAACAAGTCAAGATGTCAAATATTCTAACAAATCTGACAAGTTTTCAAGAGCAGCACTACGGCTCCTCGCGCGAGGCTTTCTCGCTCATCGACGTGGCCGGAAAGTGCTGTATCGGTACGACCTGGGGCGAGTTCCGCCGCAACGTCGACAGTATGGCCTGTGCACTTGAGATTCTCGGCATCGCCCCCTGCGACATGGTAGCCATTATCGCACACAACTGTCCGGAGATACTTGTCACCGACTTCGGCGCCTACCGCAACCGCGCCGTGCCTGTCTCTATATACGCGACATCCAGCCCCGAGCAGATACGATATATCATAAATGACTCCGGCGCCAAGGCTATCGTGGCCGGCAGCGCGGCGCACTACCGTGCCGTGCGCTCTGTAGCCGACCAGTGCCCGACGCTCGAGAAGATAATAGTCATTGACCGCGACGTGAGATTCGACGCCGACGACAGTATGTCGCTCTATTTCGGCGACGTGCTCGAGCTCGGGTCGATGGCATCGGCCGCATGCCGTGCCGCTGTCGACAAGCGCTCGGCGCAGGCGAGTCCCGACGATATCGCCACACTCATATATACCTCCGGCACAACAGGCGAGCCCAAAGGCGCCGTCCTGCCTCACAGCTGCTTCAACGCCGCACTCGAGATGCACCGCGAGCGTCTCACGACAATCTCCGACAGCGATACGTCGGTGTGCTTCCTGCCTCTGAGCCATATCTTCGAGAAGGCCTGGACATACTTCTGCCTCTACACGGGCATGCGTGTGGCCATCAACCCCAACCCCAAGGAGATACAGGATGCAATACCTCTGGCCAAGCCTACGTGCATGTGCAGCGTGCCCCGCTTCTGGGAGAAAGTCTACACCGGCGTGCAGGAGAAAATCGCCGGGATGAAAGGCGTGCAGAAATTTATGGTAGAGCGCGCAC
>JAICZO010000480.1 GCA_029057255.1 Muribaculaceae bacterium
GAAGAATACGCGGTCGCCGAACAGTTCGACAAAGCGGTCGGCAGCGGCAGGTTTCACGTCGGCTACATACTTGAGGTCGGGTCTCTCGGCGAGCACCTGCTCGAGTTCGGCCTCGTTGATGACTTCCTTGCGGGCGGTATTTATCAGGATAGCGCCTTTTGGAAGCTTGCCCGCGAGGTCGCGGCCGATGGAGCCTACCGTCTCGGGGGTTGCGGGTATGTGTATCGATACGATGTCGTTGCCTGCATACAGTTCGTCAAGAGACGCAACGGGTGTTACGCCGGCGGCAATCATGACTTCGGCAGGGCAATAGGGGTCTATCGCCGAAACCTTCATGCCGAAACCTTTGGCAATCGATGCCACGTGGCGCGATACCTGTCCGAAGGCCTGGAGGCCGAGGCGCTTGCCTGAAATCTCGAAGCCGGTGCTTCCGCTGAAGCGGTTGCGGGCAGCCATGATGGCAAGTCCGATGACGAGTTCGGCTACGGCGTTGGCATTCTGACCGGGAGTGTTCTCCACGACAGCGCCGGCGGCAGTGGCGGCTTTAAGGTCGATGTTGTCATAGCCTGCTCCGGCGCGCACGACAATCTTCAGCGAGGGCGCGGCGGCGAACAGTGCTTCGTCGACAATATCGCTGCGCACGATGAGTGCGTCGGCGTCGGATGCGGCCTGACGGAGCTCTTCGGCAGATGTGTACTTCTCAAGCAGTGCGAATGTGTGTCCGGCAGCTTCGATGCGGCTGCGAATGCCTTCTACGGCCTTTGCCGAGAAAGGCTTTTCTGTGGCGACGAGTACTTTCATAATCAATGAGTGGATTCAAAGTCACGCATGGCCTCGACAAGAACCTTGACGCTTTCGAGGGGGAGTGCATTATAGAGAGATGCGCGGAAGCCGCCTACCGAGCGGTGGCCCTTTATGCCGACGATGCCGCGGCCTTTACAGAACTCGATGAAGTCTGCCTCAAGCTCCTTGTACTCGGGAGTCATGACAAAGCATACGTTCATGATAGAGCGGTCGGCGGGGTCGGTGACGGTGCCGGTGAACATCTTGCTGTCGTCGATGGCGCCATAGAGCACGGCTGCCTTCTCGAGGTCGCGGCGCTCGAGCTCCTTGATGCCTCCGAGCTGCTTGTAGTAGCGCAGAGTCTGGAGTGCGGAGAATATCGGGAGGACGGGCGGTGTGTTGAACATCGATCCTTTCTTGATGTGTGTGCGGTAGTCAAGCATCGTGGGGATGGGACGGTCGACGTGGCCGAGGGCGTCTTCGCGTACGATGACGAGGGTGACGCCTGCGGGGGCAAGGTTTTTCTGCGCACCGGCGTAGATGGCGTCATAACCGGTGAAGTCGATGGGACGCGAGAAGATGTCGGAACTCATGTCGGCGATGACGCGGCAGGGGAGCTTGGGGTCGACGCGGGTCTCGGTGCCATAGATGGTGTTGTTCGATGTATAGTGGAAATAGTCTACATCGGCAGGCACTTCGAAGCCTTTGGGGATGTATGTATAGCCTGCTTCCTTGGAGGAGCCGACAACCTCGACTTCGCCGAAGAGGCGCGCTTCCTTGATGGCGTTGGATGCCCATGTGCCGGTGTCGAGGAAAGCAGCCTTGCGGGCGAGGAAGTTGTAGGGTATCATGCAGAACTGCATCGAGGCGCCGCCTCCGAGCCACAGAACCTCAAAGCCGGCGGGGACGTCGAGAATCTCTTTCACAAGAGCCGACGCTTCGTCGATAACGGCCTGGAATTCCTTGCTGCGGTGTGATACCTCGAGGACCGACAGTCCGGTGTCTGCAAAGTTAAGGATGGCATCGGCGGTGTTCTGAATGGTGTATTCACTCAGAATCGAGGGGCCTGCATAAAAATTGTGTTTCTTCATCAGTGTAGGGTTTATTGTTAATGGCGGTACGCTGCCTCCGCCTCAAGCGTGCTGCAAATATACAAAAACTTTCCGATTAAAAAATATTTATCGGAAAGTTAAGCGAAAAGTGATTCTTTTTTATTTTTTGCGGGCGGGCAGCCGTATGGGCAGCAGTCGGGCCATCGACAGGACGATGTCGCGGAAAAACAGGACGGTAGGCGTGAGTATGGGTTTGAAGCGGGTCTCGTTAGTGGGTGCGAAGATGCGGAGTCTGCCCGGATGACATTTTACGTCGATGACTCTGTCCATCGACAGTGCGTCGCCGTCAAGGTGTGCCGCACCTGGTGTCTTGCGGATGATGCGGGCCGATGACGTGCGGATGGTATTCACGAAGGTGTTGTTGCGGATAAGGCCTGTCAGAATGTCGATGCCGGCAATGGCATGGGTGAAGAAGTTGCCGGCATGCACTATCGTGATGTCGAGTTCGCCGTCGGTGACCGATGCGTGGGGCGCGATGAATGCGTTGTTGCCGTACTGAGAGGCGTTGCAGCACACGACAAGGAAGGCGCGGTCAGTGATAATCTCGCCGTTGACTTCGATGTCGTATTCCTCGGGGCAGAACTTCATATACTCGCTGACGGTATTGCGAAGGTACATTATTATGCCGCGTCGTTTCTCGCGGGCGCATCGCTCGCTTACGGCCGCATCGAATCCTACGCCGAAGGTGCAGAAGAACGGTTTGTCGTTGGCCGTGCCATAGTCTGCCGCGATGACGTTGTCTGCGGCGATGACTTTGAGCGAGCGGTTGATGTCGACAGGTATGCCGAGATGACGGGCAAGTCCGTTGCCTGAGCCGGTAGGTATGATGCCGAGTATCGTATCGGTGCCGCACAGTCCAGAGGCTATCTCGTTGACGGTGCCGTCGCCGCCGCATGCCAGTACTGCGTATCGGCCATCGGCAGCCGCCTGCTCGGCAAGCTCCCTGGCGTGTCCCGCGCCCTTGGTGAAGGCTATGTCGAAATCAAACCCCAGCTCTGTCATCTTTTTATAAAGGTGGGGTATGATGCGCAGTTTTGCGACGGTGCCGGATGCCGGATTTACTATGACGAGAAAAGGTTTTGCCATAACGCTAGCGTAGTTTTATGAATGCCGGTTCGAAAG
>JAICZO010000481.1 GCA_029057255.1 Muribaculaceae bacterium
CAAGACTTCAGACGCCGGCATGCCGCTGCCTCCGCTGCCGTCGCCGCACTTCAGCGATGTCAGCGTCAGGCTGGCATCCAACTCTCCGCGCCGCCGCGAATTGCTCGGCATGATACTGCCCGGCTTTGCCATCGCGGAGAAACGCGACATCGAGGAGACATATCCGCCGACCCTCGCTCCCGAGGAAGTCCCGGCCTATCTGTCGCGACTCAAGGCCGACGCATACGCCGACACTCTGCGCCCCGGCGAGCTTATAATCACGGCCGATACCGTGGTGATACTCGACGGCCGGATTCTCGGCAAGCCCGCCGGACACGACGAGGCCGTGGCGATGCTGCGCAGCCTTTCGGGACGTACGCACACGGTGGTCACCGGCGTGACTCTCACTGCACTCGACGGCAAGCGCAGCGATACGTTCTCGGTGAGCACAGATGTCACTTTCGGCGAGCTTGCCGACGAAGAGATTGACTTGTATGTCGAGCGCTTCCGTCCCTTCGACAAAGCGGGTGCGTATGGCATCCAGGAGTGGGTCGGGGCTGCGGCTATAAAGCGCATCGAGGGCAGCTTCTACAATGTGATGGGACTGCCGCTGCATGCCTTGTACATGAGGCTGCGCGACTTCTATCAGGCCGAGATGAGCTGAGGGCTTGCGACGGCAGCCTCCATAGTGGCGCACACCGATTCGGCGACACGGCGGTAGAATACGGCGTCGCTCTCTTCTCCCGCAAGACCCGACATTACAAGAGCCGCGGCGGCGCATTCAAGCTCGATGCCGAACCAGTGCCAGCCGCCGGGGAAGTCCGGCAGCATGAGGGTCACGGTGCCCGCCGATGCCTTGCTCACCGCCTCCGCTCCGAATGACGGCAGCAGGGCACAGACACCGCCGACGGCGTCGGCAAACACCTTGCGGCGCCTGCGCACAGGGCATCGGTATCCGTCTCCGGCAGCGAGCGAGAACACGGTGTCAGAACTGACTGTAAAGGTATATTCTTTATCCATAGCCTTTTTGGCTGCAAAATTAGCAAGGAGGGCAGCGGACACAGTCCGCAATCTCCCGCAAACATAAATAACTGTTATGATGAAATTCGTGTCGTGGAACGTCAACGGTCTCAGAGCCGTCGTCACCAAGGGCTTTGAAGAGATATTCCGAAATTTTGACGCCGACTTCTTCTGCCTGCAGGAAATAAAACTGCAGGAAGGGCAGATTGACCTCGCCTTCGACGGCTATGAGGCCTACTACAACTATGCCGAGCGCAAAGGCTACTCCGGCACTGCCGTTTTCACACGCCATACGCCTATGTCGGTGACCCGCTCTGTCGGTCATGACCGCCACGATACCGAGGGGCGCGTTCTCGCTCTCGAGTATGCCGACTTCTATCTTGTAAATGTCTATGTGCCCAACTCGCAGACCGAACTCGCCCGCCTCGACTACCGCATGGACTGGGAGCAGTGCTTTCTCGATTTTATAAAGGGGCTCGACTCCCGCAAGCCTGTCATCATCTGCGGTGACATGAACGTGGCCCACAAGGAGATAGACCTCGCCAACCCCGGCCCGAACCGACGCAACCCCGGCTTTACCGACGAGGAGCGCGGCTGCATGACACGCATGCTCGACGCGGGCTTCGTCGACACCTTCCGCCTGCTGCACCCCGACGACAAGGGCGCATACAGCTGGTGGAGCTACCGCGGCAGGGCACGCGAGAAGAATGTGGGCTGGCGTATCGACTATTTCATTGTCTCCGAGCGCATTGCCG
>JAICZO010000482.1 GCA_029057255.1 Muribaculaceae bacterium
GCTCAAAGTGGAGCTGCGCACATCATCGCGCCCGGCGAGCTACACCCCCGACACGACCGTCGACAACGCCATTATCGACCTCAAGGAAGGCGAGCAGGAAGTGACTGTCGACTTCAAGACATCGTTCGCCGGCAGCGAGTATGTGTTCGTCTGCTTCATGGCCAACGACAGCGTGCAGCTTCAGCAGACCGGCACCCTGCTTACCGGCACGACAACAGTGCTCAATCAGATAAACCTTGCAGTGTCGAACTATGGCCGACAGGACCCTCCCGCCGGCATAGGAATCGAGAGCTTCGAATTCTGGTGCCCCCTGCGCCGACCCGAAAGCAAGAACATAGCGTTCACGCTCTCCCCTGCCATCGAGATATACTCGACAGAACTGCTCCGCAACAGCCTGACACGACCTGTCGGCGCGACCAACGCATGGACAGCCTCTCTTGACGACACTGCGCCCGAGCTGTCGCTTGTCTGGGACGCACCGCAGACAATCAGCGAGATAAGCCTCTTCTTCGACACCGACTACGACCAGGCTATGGAGACAGTCCAGATGGGTCACTACGACAACGTCATGCCCTACTGCGTGCGCCAGTACACCATCAGCGACGACAAGGGCAACATCATAGCATCGTGCTCCGACAATCACCTTGCACTGAACACTATCAAGCTCGCCCGACCGGTCACTACCGCCGCTCTGAACATCAGCGTGAAGCACCCCGGCGAGCAAGTTCCTGCAAGCATATTCCACATCATAATCAAATAACAGCAACCATATCACATATGAAAACCAAGCTTAAATCACCACAAGCCATGAAAACAGCGATAGCGCTGCTGCTGACGCTATTAGTCAGCGTAGGTGCGTTCGCTCAGCAAGGCGCCTACAAAATATCCGGTCTGGTGACTGACGACGAAAACGGCGAGCCCGTGATAGGAGCCATGGTAGGCCTCAAGGGCGCGAAGGCGGCTGTCATCACCGACATCAACGGTGAGTTCACCATCAAAAGCCCCAAACCCGAGGCCACCATCGAAATTCGTTCGGTGGGCTACGAACCGACATTCGCCGAGGTAAGT
>JAICZO010000483.1 GCA_029057255.1 Muribaculaceae bacterium
CTGCAGCAGTGTCTCGACCTGTGGCAGGACGGCAGCGATGCCGTCGTTTGTGATTATTGACAGGGGAGGGCGTGGCTCGTCTGGTGCCGGGGTGTACTGCTGTGATTCTATGCGGGCGAGTACGCTTTCGCGACTGATGCCGTTGCGCTTCATGACGCGGTCGACGCGAAGGTCGACGGGTGCGTCGACGCGCCACTCGGCGTCGACCATGCGGTTGAGGCCGCTCTCGAAGAGTATTGCGGTCTCGACGAAGACTACGGGAGCGCTTTGTGACTGCTGCCACCGGCTGAGGTGCTGTCTGACGGCGCTGTGCACGATTCTGTTGAGTGTCGACAGGCGGTCGGCGTCGGCGAATACTATGGCGGCGAGCGCTTTGCGGTCGATTCGGTTGTCGCGGACGGTTTCGGGGGCTATTTCGGAGCATAGCCTCTCTTTGATGGTGTCATCGGCGTCCATGAGGGCTTTGGCTTCGGTGTCGCTGTCGTAGACGGGGTACCCCATTGAGCGGAGTATGCGGCTGATGACTGATTTGCCTGAGCCGATGCCGCCTGTTATGGCTATGATTTGTGGCATGGTTGTCAGTGTCGCTCGATGATGTACTCTGCGCTGTCGGCCGAGAGGTGCACGTTGCGGAATTTGTCGGGCACGTTCTTAATCTGCAGCTTGACGTTTTTGGAGCCGGTGCGTATTGTGCGGTAGTCTGCGACGACTCTGAAGCGGTTGTCGCTGATGCGGTACTGGCTCATGGGCACCATATAGAAGACGTCGATCTGCGCGGGGAAGGTTATGAGCTTGATGTTCTCGGGCACGTTGACAGGCTCTATCACGACTTTGCGGCTCTTGAATATGAGAGGCTCGACTTCGAATGTTATGTCGATGCTGTCGGGGATGATTCTTGAGCCGGCGGGACCGATTAGCCGGACGCGGCGTGTGGTGGTTTCGTCCAGCCCGATAAGGCGTATAGGCTCGGTGGTGACGGCCTCGAAGTTGTCGGGGAGGGCGGCGCCTGTGATGAAGACGCCTACTGTGTCGGCCGACAGCCTCGGCCGTCCGGCAAGCGATGACTGCGGGCCTGCCGTGACTTTGAAGTCGGCGGTGACGGGCACGCGGAATCCGCCGTGTGTGGTGTAGGGCAGCGATAGGGAGTCGGGGTAGACGACGCTCACCTGTGCGCCTCCCGTAGCTGTGCGCACGAGGCCTTTGATGTCGGTGGATGTGAGGTGCAGCTGGTCGTGGCTACGGTATGCGCGGAAGTCGATGTTGACCGTCGGTACCTGTCCCATCGACATCTTGAGCATCTGAGTGCCTTTGCCTCTGAGACTCACGCTGAGGGCGTCGGGACCTTCCGAGATAAGGGTCACCGAGTCGGGGACGTGTGTTATTTTAAGAGGCAGTCTGACGTCGTACTGCTCTTCTTCGTTGAGCGAAAGCACTGACCAGAGTATGGCCGATATGCCTACGAAAAGGAGAAACATCATCGTGTCGCGCCCGCGGGACGAGCGCAACGCGATGATGCTTTTAGTGAGTCGCTGTTTAATTGATGGCATCAGAGCCTGTTATTTCTGCTCGCCGTTCTGAGCAGCCTGGTTGGCGTCTTCGGCCGAGGGATATACCGAGCCTTTGTCGACGCGGATGCTCACGCCGTTGCTGATTTCGATGATGAAGTATGTGTCGCGTACTTCCTTGATAGTGCCGTAGATGCCGCCAGCTGTGACGACCTTGCTGCCGCGGTCAAGCGATTCGCGGAATTTTCTGATTTCTTTCTGAAGTTTCTGCTGGGGGCGGATCATGAAGAAATAGAAGATTACGAAGAGGATGAGAATCATGAAGATGCCGCTGAAGCCGCCGGCACCGCCTGCTGCTGCGTCAAGAAGGATGAAGTTTTTCATAATATAATGTAGTTTTATTGTTTTTTATTTTTTGTTGATGATGCCCTCTTCATTGAGGAGCTTGATTACTGAGAAGAGAATGCCGTTGATAAACTGGCCGCTTCGCTGTGTGCTGTAGTCGTTTGCAATCTCGATGAATTCGTTGAGGGTGACGGGCACGGGTATCGAGGGGTAGTTGATCAGCTCGGCTATTGCAGTCATCATGATGATGATGTCCATGAATGCCAGTCGCTCGGTGTCCCACGATTTGTTGTCGATGAAGCGGTCGATATACGAGCGGTATGTCTCGCGGTTAGCGACGACGTACTCGAAGAGTCCGAGACCGAATACTTCGTCGTCATGGTTCATGAACTTGGGCAGCAGCTCGATTTTGCCGACGGTGCCGTTGTCCTTGTCGTCGTCGGTATCGGGAGCTTCGCCTTCGCTCACGGCAGCCGCGTAGCTTCGGCGTATAGTCTTGAGGACGAATGTGCTCATGATGGCGAGGTCGTCGTTCCAGTACACTGACTTAGTCTCGAGAGCTTCGGCGAGCTCGTCGGAGGGAATGATGATGCCTCGCATTATTTCGCGCCAGAAAGCGGCGTCGGTGGCGAAGTCGCCTGCGGGCTTCTCCATGTATGCTGCGTAAGCCTCGGAAGCCGTAATCTTGTCGAGGAGCGATGCGAAGAGGAGGTCGCTGTCGCGCCATGACGAGGGGTCAGCCTCGGGGTTGTCGCCGATATATTCGTTGAGCGCCTCGCACTGCTCGAGGGTCTTGACGAATAGGTTGTCGACGAATCGTGTGTTGGGGTTGAGGTCCTCGGGCGTGGGGAGGTATTTGTTTTTGTTGGCGTCGAGTCTCATGGCCTGCAGGCGAGTGATGTGCACGGGCAGAGCGAGTAGAGCGTGGTAGAGGCTGTATGCCATCGACAGCGATCTGTCGAGGTCATTCTTTGCCTTGAGGTATGTCGTGCGTGTGTCGTCGAACGATGCCAGGGTGTCGACAAACATCCGGATGCCGTTGTCGAAACCGAGGTGTGTGAACGACTCGTCGCGGCGGAGTACGCGCTCGACGCCTTTGTGCTTGCGGATGATGGTCGAGAATACCGTGCTCCAGAATCGCACGTCGTCGGCCATGTCGAGCTTGCGCTTGCGGCGGTAGTCGTTGAAGACTGCCGATGCCGATAT
>JAICZO010000484.1 GCA_029057255.1 Muribaculaceae bacterium
TTATTAATCTGATTGGGGTAGTCGGAGCGCCCTGTGGCGTAGATGAGGTCGGCGCGGGTTGCCAGAGCCTTGTCGCGCGCTATCTCCGGGTCGGGGTTGGCCAGGGCGAAGACTATGGGTCGCGCGGCCATAGAGGCGAGCATCGCCGGTGTCAGCACGTCGGCAACCGACAGGCCGAGGAAGACGTCGGCGTCTCTGACGGCGTCGGCGAGGGTCACCAGCCCCGGGTGCGAAGTGGCGTAGAGCGCTTTCTGCGGGTTCAGACTGCCGCGGTCGGCGCGTATCACGCCCTTGCTGTCGCACATGACGATGTTGTCGTGGCGCACGCCGAGCGCTTCGAGCAGCTTTGTGCATGCTATGGCCGCGGCTCCTGCGCCGTTGACAGTCAGTCGGATGTCTTCGATTCGCTTGTTCTGCACGATGAGGGCGTTGAGCAGCGCCGCCCCGACTATCACGGCGGTGCCGTGCTGGTCGTCGTGCATGACGGGGATGCCGCAGCTGTCGGCAAGCCCCGCCTCAATCTCGAAGCACTCCGGCGCCTTGATGTCCTCAAGGTTTATGCCGCCGAAGGTAGGGCTTATGGCCTTCACTGCGGCGATGAAGCGTGCCGGGTCGGCCTCGTCAACCTCAATGTCGAAGGCGTCGAGCCCGGCGAAAATCTTGAAGAGGAATGCCTTGCCCTCCATCACCGACTTCGCTGCCAGAGCGCCGATGTTGCCGAGGCTCAGCACTGCCGAGCCGTTGCTGATGACGGCTACGGTGTTGCCGCGGCCGGTATACTTGTAGGCGTTCTCGGGGTTGGCGGCAATCTCGAGGCACGGGAATGCCACGCCGGGCGAGTATGCCAGCGACAGGTCTTCGGGTGTGGTGAATCCTTTGGTGGGTACTATCTCGATTTTTCCCGGGCGGGGATAGCGGTGGTATGCCAGAGCCCTTGCCTTGGGAGTGTTGGCGGCTTTTTTCATAATAGTTCTGCGATATTGTCTTATAAAGATAGAAACAAATGCGGCGCCGTTTGGTTCCGTGCCATACATCGGAGGCCCCGAGGGCTTGGTCGCCGACGGGGCCTCCTTGCAGAATTATATAACATTCAACCATAAAAGGTCATCGCAATGACGACAGCCTTGCATGGCAGCTGTCTGCAATGATAACAATTATGGTGTGGTTATGGTTCGTCAGGGTAAAATGAAAGGGCCATATCTCGCGACAGAGCCCTCTAATAATCTACAATCTATAAAAACATATTTTCTTCAATCAATGAGGCAGGCTGCAATACCCTGCCAAATGCTGCTGCAAAAATAATAATTAATCTTCAATTGTGCAAATTTATGTTTATTTTACGCCGCGTCTGTCATTTTTTCGCCATTTTTTCGGTGGATAATATCTCTCCGGCGTTGCAGTATTGACTCCAATTTCTTAGATTTGTGGCCAAATATCAACTGAATTATTAAGAAATGAAAAAAATCTTTGGACTTCTTTCTCTGGTTCTGCTCATGGCCGTGGCTCAGAGCTGCAACAAAAACAGCGATAATCCCAGCTCTAACGACAATGTCACCGAGCACAGCTTCGACAAGTGCTTTGCATACGTGCAGAATATCAGCAACGGCGTAGAGGCTTACTATGGCAATCTCGGATACCAGATGCACGTCAACAGCACACGCATGACGCTCGACCTGCTCATCACCGGTCTCAAGCTCACCGACGGCACTGCATACCCCAACATCACAATCAAGAACATCCCCTGGACTCTCGAGGACAACTGGCTCGTGGTGAAGGCCAAGGATCTGATGCCTTCGATTGAAGGCTTTGGCTCGGTGCCCCTGTTCAACACGCTTGAAATCCGCTACCGCCCCCGCATCATCGGCATGTCCAACATCCCCGGCCTTTCCATAAAATACAACATCGACACCAAGTTCTCGGTGATGTCGTCGTACTCCGACCAGCTTGCCATCGGCGTGACTACTTCGGAGTCAGAGAAAATGCACACTCTCTATGAGACGACCGATGTCAACTACTATGTCAGCTTCGACACCGACACCCGCCGCGTGACCGTGCTTATGCAGGGCGCCCGCTTTGTCGACGGCATGCCTGCCTTTGACATCACCATCCCCGACATACCCTTCGTAATCAAGGGTACAAAGGCTGTGTGGGAGGCTACATCCGTGCTGCCCACCATCGGCGGAGTGACTTTCGCCACATATCCCATCAGCAATCTCAAGGGAGAGTTTGACTTCGGCGGTGACTTCGACTTCGAGTTCGACTGCGACCCCGAGCCGATGCCCGGCATATTCCACGTGGAGGCCAAATGCACATATGACTACGTAAAGGACCTTGATGTGTGAACCCTCGGGTCTATATGCGCGTTTCCTATACAACTATTTATTTAACCCGTTAATCAACAGTTTTATGAAGAAATTAATCGCTGAAGGAGTTGGCACGATGTTCCTTGTCCTTCTTGCCTGCGGCAGCGCAGTGCTTGCCGGCCCCTCGATCGGCGGCCTTGGTATCGGTCTGTGTTTCGGCCTTGTGCTGGTGTGTCTCTGCTATTGCCTGGGCAACATCTCGGGCTGCCACGTCAACCCCGCGGTGTCGTTTGCAATGTTCCTTGCCGGCCGCATGTCGGCCAAAGAATGTGCAGGCTATATCGTAGCCCAGCTTGTGGGCGCCACCGTCGGAGCCGGTTTACTGTACTGGTTCATGAACATGGCTCCCGGCTTTAACTTCGGCGGTATCACTTCGCCCGACCTGTTCCTTGCCACCAATGTACTCCAGCCCGGAGCCACAGCTGGCATGGCACTTCTGGCCGAAGGTCTTCTGACCTTTTTCTTCGTCCTTGTGATTCTTGGCGCCACCGATGCCAACAAGGGCTTCGGCAAGTTTGCCGGCCTGGCCATCGGTCTCGCTCTCGGCCTTGTCAACATCGTCGGTATCCCCGTCGACAACTGCTCGGTGAATCCCGCCCGCAGCTTCGGTCCCGCGGTGTTCTGCCCCGGTGCGTGGGGTGACTTCTGGATTATGGTCGTAGGTCCCGCCATCGGTGCTATCCTCGCCGTTGTATGCTGGGTGGCCATGACAGGCAGCCGTCGCGCCATCAGCTGACATCTCGGCTGAGATATAACGAAACAAGAGGGAGCTGTGCCGGACAAGTCCGGTGCAGCTCCTGTCTTTTTGGTGCGTATTGCCGGGGCGGCTTCTACTTGCCCGAGTGTTTGCAGTATGCCTCCGCCATGCGGGTATGGTAGCCGCGGGCAGCATACGACGGTCCGTTGTACCGGCGGGCGAAGGCTGCCCAGTTCTTGCTCTTGAGATGCTCGAGCAGGCCGGTGTTGACAAGGTAGTTGGCGAAGAGGCGCAGCTGGTCGTACTCCGACCGGCTCATAAGTCTGATGAACTCGTCGCGCGACTCCGCTCCGCACAGCTTGTAGTTGAAGCCTCCGATTTGGAACATGCCCCAGAACGTGCTCTCTATCGCCGCGATGCTGTCGATGGCCATGGCGGCGTCGAGGCGTGCCTGCTGAGCCGCCTGCTGAGAGCCGTACTTGCGTATGTTGACAGGCTGCAGGGCGGGGCTTGACTTGTGCTTCGACAGTTTGATGCCGCGTCGGGCGGCAGCGCGCCTGAATACCGACAGGTCGAAGTTGATGACCGGCTTGCCCTCGGCATGGAAGCCGCGGCGGGTGCGTCCGGTCTCGATGTCGACGACGGCGCGTATGGCGGCCGGCTCGACGCCTATGTAGTCGGCGATGTCGGTGTAGTCCTCGTCGGTAAGCGGGCCGGTGTGCTTGGGTCCGTAGGGGTCGGGGATGAACGATGTGTGCAGGGTGTCACCCTCGATGATGATGAAAGTGCGGCCGAGCGAGTCGAGACCTCCGGGCACCCTCTCCATGACGAATATGGTGTCGGAGTGCGCGTGGCGCAACCCGACCTGCGCCGTCGCCGCGACGGCACCTGCAAGAGCTGTTGCTATGAGGAGTGAGTATCTGGGCATGTATGATTACTATAATAAAATGTTAAGGTTGCCGGGGGGCGGTATGCCCCCGGCAACCTTAGAGTGTTATGTCGTGCTTACGGTCAGAGTTCGGCAACTTTTTCGAGTGTGCGGGTGAGCTGACCCCAGAAGCGCTCGACTGCGGGGATGTGCATGCGTTCGCTGGGCGAGTGTACGTCGCGCAGAGTCGGGCCGATCGACACCATGTCGAGGTGGGGGTACTTCTGGAGGAAGAGACCGCACTCGAGACCTGCGTGGATGGCCTTGATGGCGGGCTTGATGCCGTACAGCTCCTCATAAGCCTCCGATGCGATGTGCATGATGGGCGAGTTCATGTTGGGAGCCCAGCCGGGGTATCCGTCGCCGTGAGTCACTTCGGCGCCTGCGAGGCGGAAGAGAGCCTCGACCTGACGTGCGATGTCCCACTTGCGCGACTCTACCGACGAGCGCTGCGATGTGGTGACGAGAATCTTGTTGTCGGGCTGCATCTTCACTGCGGCGAGGTTGGTCGAAGTCTCGACGAGCCCCTCGAGGTCGCGGCTCATGGAGATGACGCCGTGGGGTGCGCTGTAGAGGGCTTCGATAAGAGCCTGCGATGTCACGTGGTCGAGGGCGTACTCGGGGCGGTCGACGCTCTCGAGGTCGAGCTTCATGCCTGTCTCGAGGCCTGCGTATTCTTTTTCGAGGTCGGCCACATACTTGTTGAATGCCACGCGCACCTGTTCCTTGCGCGAAGTCTCGATGCCGAAGACAGCGTTTGCGGCGCGGGGTATGGCGTTGCGCAGGTTGCCGCCGTCGATGCTGCAGAGCGACACTTCATGCTCGAGGCTGAGCGCATAGAGGAAGCGGGCCAGGAGCTTGTTGGCGTTGGCGCGGCCGAGGTGGATGTCGCCGCCGGAGTGACCGCCGAGGAGTCCGGCGATGTCGAGGCGGAAGTAGTGGAAGTCGGTGGGCGCCATGGCGCGCTTGTAAGTGAAGAGGCATGTGGTGTCGACGCCGCCGGCGCAGCCTACGAAAATCTCGGCGTCGTCTTCCGAGTCAAGGTTGAGCAGGATCGAGCCGCCGATCATGCCTTCGCCGAGGTTGTTCGCTCCGGTGAGGCCTGTCTCCTCGTCGACGGTGAAAAGCGCCTCTACGGGACCGTGTACGAGAGTGTCGTCGACCATCACGGCGAGCGATGCCGCCATGCCGATGCCGTTGTCGGCGCCGAGGGTTGTGCCGTCGGCGCGGAGCCACTCGCCGTCGACGACGGTGCGGATGGGCTGTGTTGTGAAGTCGAAGCTCTTGTCATTGCTCTCGCACACCATGTCCATGTGTGACTGGAGGACGACCGTGGGGGCATTCTCCTTGCCTGCGGTGGCGGGCTTGCGCATGAGCACGTTGCCGATGGCGTCGGTCTTTACTTCGATATTATGCTTGGCAGCGAAGTCAAGCAGATACTGCCTGATCTTCTCTTCTTTCTTCGAGGGGCGGGGCACCTGGTTGATTTCGTCGAAAATCGAGAAAACCAAGGCGGGCTTGAGGTCTTTGATTGTCATGGTTACCTTATTATAAGTAGTAATTAAAAGTTCTAATAAAGATTTAACGCTGAAAAAGAATGTTAAAATCAATCTTATTCGCCCCCTAAATTACAAAATTAAATCGTCTCGACAAAGAATGCGAGCCAAAAATGCGTATATTTGCAGCGCAAAAGTCGCTTTAGGACAATGAAAATTGTAATTCTGTCAATAGCTATCGTGCTCGTGTGCGTCCTCCTCTTGGGCGTCAGAGTGCTCTTCGTCAAGGGAGGCAAATTCCCTGACGGACACATCGGCCACTCGGGTGAGATGCGCCGGCGTGGCATAAGATGCGCACACGATTCTGACGGCGACTGAAGCATTCTCAATTTGTCACCTTATATACCTTATATAAAACTGTAATGAAAAAACTGTCTGTAACAGTAAAGACCATCGTAGCCTGCGCGCTTGTGGCTGCAGCTGCATCCTGCTCGGGTAACGCCGACTCTAAACCTGCCGCCGTGGCTCTGAACGACTCTACGGCTGCCGGAAATGAAGTAAAGATCACTACAAACATCCGATATATCGACGCTGACTCCGTTATCAGCGCATACAAGCTCGCCCAGCAGCTCCTCGAAGAGCAGCAGCGCGAGATGAACCGCCTCCAGCAGTGGCACGAATCGAAGCAGCGCGAGCTCCAGTCGATGGCAAACAGCATCAGCCAGAAGCAGCAGAACAACGTATATCTCTCGCAGGCTTCGATGGAGTCTGACGTGCAGAACTTCCAGAAGAAAGGCGAGGAAGCCGACCGCTACCTCAACACACAGCAGCAGCGCCTCGCCAACAGCGAGCTCGCTATCCGTGCACGCCTCTCCGACTCTATCAGCAACTACGTGCGCGACTACAACGCCACCCGCGGTTATGACGCCATCCTCCTCCGTGAGGCAGGCGTATACTTCAACCCCGCTCTCAACATCACTGCCGAAATTATAGAAGGTCTCAACGCCCGCTTCGAAGCCGGCGAAGGCTCAAAATAAGCCCATCGAGCAATGGCTGTGCCTGATGCACGACGGCGAAAAGTACTTACCGTCGGGCCCGACATCAACGGGCTCGGCGGTATTTCTGCTGTTTTGCAGATGTACCGCCGCAATGTGCCGGGCTTCGCTTTCTCTCCCACCAACAGCCGCCGCGGCACCATAGCCGGAGCCTTCGTGCTCGGGGCGACGCTGCTGAAGCTGCCATTCTACCGCCTTGCCGGCTACGACACCGTGCACGCTCACGGCGGCTCGGGCAAGTCGTACATCCGCAAGCGCATAGTCCTCGGATGGGCGCGGCGGCTCGGCTTCCGCACCGTCTTCCACTGTCACGGCGGCGGCTTTGCCGTCTTCGCGCAGTCCAGAGGCAAGGAGCGCGTCAGCCGCGAGCTTGCCCGCTATGACGCCGTGGCGGTGCTCTCTGGCGGCTGGCGGCGCTATTTCGCCGGCGAGCTGGGATGCCGCTCCGTGACGGTCATCGACAACATGGTCGAGCTGCCCGCCGTGCCGGTAGAGCGCCGTGAGGTACCCGAGGACGAGCCGGTGCGCTTCGTCTTCCTCGGCAAGCTGTGCCGCGACAAAGGCGTGTGGGACCTCCTCGACGCCCTTGCCTCGGAGCGCGACAGCCTTGACGGCAGGATAAAGGTGAGCGTCGGCGGCAACGGCGACGTGGACGAGTTCTGCCGTCGCACAGCAGAGCTTGGCCTCGAAGGCATGGTCGAATACGTAGGCTGCGTCTACGGCGCCGACAAGGATGCACTTCTGCGACGCTGCGACGTCATGCTCCTCCCGTCCTATATCGAGGGTATGCCCATAACCCTGCTCGAAGCAGGCGTATATGCCATGCCGTCGATAACGACTACCGTCGGGGGCATCCCCGAACTCATAACCGATGGTGTGCAGGGCACCCTCCTCACGCCCGGCGACGTGCCGGCGCTCGCTGCCGCCATAAAGAATTATGCCGGAGACCGACAGCTCATCCTCCGGCAGGGCTGTGCCGCCGCCGAGGCGGTCAGGACGCATCTCCCCGATGCCGTCAACGCGCAGCTCTACAAGTTATATGACAGTCTGTCTTGATATTACTATGGATTACGAAAAACTACCCCGATACGCTCAACTCGCTCTCAGAGCCGTGGCTCCTGCCGTGGCTCACATGCCCCGGCTGCTGATGAAGGTACGCTACCGCCGCTGGACAGGCGAGTGGCCGCATCTCGACGAGCCGGGCAACCTGCAGGAGTTCTTCCTGAGCGAGATGCTCAAGGCTGCCGAGGACCCCGCGAAGCTCCGGCTCTATGCCGACCTGGCCGACAAGTATGTCGTGCGCGACTTCGTGCGGCAGAGGGTAGGGGAGAAGGCCGGGCAGGCGCTGACCAAGCTCTATGGCGTGTGGGATCGCCCCGAAGACATCGACTTCGACGCGCTGCCGGTGCCCTGCGTAATCAAGACCAACAACGGCTGCGGCACCAATATCGTGGTGCGCTCCAAGGCCGACATCAATCCCGACGAAATACGTCGCCGCCTGTCGGTGTGGCTCGAGTTCCCCTACGGCGAGCTGTCGGGCCAGCCTCACTACTCCGCCATCACGCCCAAGATTATTGCCGAGGAGTTCCTCGAGCAGACCCCCGGCACCGACGACCTGCCCTTCGACTATAAATTCTTCTGCTTCAACGGCGAGCCCAAGTTCATCCTCTTCTATTCCGACCGCAGGCTCAACAGCCATGTGACCTACAACCAGGTCTACGACACCGACTGGAACATCATCGAGGGCATCGTCAACCTGCCGCTCGAAGGCACGGCGCCGCGCCCCGAGGCTCTCGAGGACATGGTAGCTATGGCACGCGAGCTGAGCAAGGGCTTCAAATGCGTGCGAGTCGACTTCTACGGCATCGGCAAGCGTGCCGTCTTCGGCGAGATGACATTCTCGCCCGACGTGATAATGAATTTCACGCCCGCCTTCCTGCGCGATATAATGAAGGAAGTGCGTTGATGCGGGTGTGTCGGGCGGCCTTCGGACGCAACCCCGGACACCTTCGCTCCGCTTCGGCGGCCGGGGCTGCAAATAATCGGCGGCCTTCGGACGCCTTTGTGTTTGTTCCGGCTGCACCCCCGGACACCTCCGCTCCGCTACGGTGGCCGGGGCTACGAATAATCGACGTCCTTTGGACGTCCTTTGGATTGGCGTAGCAATCTGTGTATTAGGCGTTTGTGGGTATGAATGGTCGTCCGTAGGACGACGATTATTAGTAACCGGGTACACCGCAGCGTAGCGGAGGTGTGCCCGGTATAAGGTATACCCTCCCGGGAAAGGCGTCCGAAGGCCGCCGATTATTCGATGAGGATGCCCCATGTAGGGCGTCCTCAGCCGTCACATTCTTAGTACCACTTCATGCCGTTCGAGAGCGACGAGCGCTTGTCGTACTTGAGGTCGGAGAGCATCGACGAGTTCACGGCGATGTGGAAGTTGTAGCTCTTGTAGGGGCCTACGGGCACGAAGCTCGCGCGCATGGTGAAGCAGTGCAGGTCGCGCGAGATATTACAGTTCATATAGGCAATCTTGCCGGTATCGAAGTTGTACGAGGCCGAGAACGAGAAGTTCCATGCCGGCGTCGGTCTTATGTTGCCCGACAGCGACAGGTTCTGCGTAATCTTCCCGTCAAACTCCATCTTATCCATGTTGAAGGCGCCGTAGCCATAGTTGACCGAGTAGTTCAGCGTCAGGCTCCACGGGCACTTCCACTTGGCGTATCCGTCGGAAGTCATCTCGACGCCGTCGCTGCCCGATGCCGCGTCGTTGCGGTCGCGCTCGTTCATTGCACCCGACTGCGAGTCGGTCTGGCTGTCCGACGATTCGTCGCCCTCTTTCTTTTTC
This sequence comes from Muribaculaceae bacterium, assembly GCA_029057255.1. GTDB lineage: Bacteria > Bacteroidota > Bacteroidia > Bacteroidales > Muribaculaceae > CAG-873. The sequence continues at coordinate 9,388 of JAICZO010000484.1, forward strand.
TTGCGTCTGAAGGTGTCGTTGTTGAACGTGTAGGAGAATGATGTGCCCGTGCGCATAAGGCGGCCTATGCCCTTGCCCGATGCTATGCGGAGCTTGTTGATTTTCACGGGGGTGCCCGCTTCGTTGAGGCCGTACTGGTAGACGTCCCAGGTGGCGTTGAGGTTGAGGTTGAAGTTCTTGGTCAGTCGCAGCAGGATTGATGTCGACAGGTCGCTCCAGCGCAGCGAGTCGGCCGCCATGTTGTAGCTCTCCGAGATGTTGAGGTTTTCGATAAGCGATATTTTCTTCTCGCCGATAGAGTCGTTGTCCGACTTGACCTTCATCTCGAGATTGTTGCCCAGAGACAGTGATATCGACCCGTTCTTGCCTTGCGACGGCGTGCCGAAGAGGGCGTTGGGGAAGTAGCTGTACTTGCGCTGCTGCTCCACGCCGCGCGTATCAATAAATGTATATGTGCCGTAGGAGCCTAAGAAAGGCGACGAGAAGACGGGCGCA